>JAGVCC010000309.1 GCA_020059395.1 Chitinophagales bacterium
AAACTATTGAAGTAAGGCCAGATAAAGAAAACGAAGAAGACGGCAAATAAACATTGGTATCATATTTAAAAAAGAGTTTCGGCAACGAAACTCTTTTTGCTTTAAATTACAGGCAGAAACAGAGTTATGCTGAAAGAAAAAATACAACAACTGGCAAAGCAATATGCGGCGGAGTTTACAGAAGTGCGCCACCATTTACATGCTAATCCTGAACTGAGCTATAAAGAGTTTGAAACATCAAAATTTGTACAGCAAAAACTGCAAAGCTGGGGCATACCTTTTACCGTAATGGCAACCACCGGTGTAGTGGGGTTAATAAAAGGCAAAAATCCTGATAAAAAAATTATTGCCCTGCGGGCAGATATGGATGCACTGCCCATTACTGAAGAAAATCATGTGCCGTATAAAAGTAAAAACAATGGCGTAATGCATGCCTGCGGGCATGATGTGCATACCACCTGTTTATTAGGTGCAGCAAAAATTTTAAGCGAATTAAAAGAGGAGTGGGAGGGAACAGTGAAATTAATTTTTCAACCGGGAGAAGAGAAAAATCCTGGCGGTGCAAGTTACATGATTGCGGAAGGTGTTTTGGAAAATCCCAAACCTGAAAAAATATTTGCACTGCATGTAAACCCTGCAATGGAAGTGGGGCAGTTAAGTTTTAGAGGCGGTATGGTTATGGCCAGTGCCGATGAATTGTATATTACTATAAAAGGCAAAGGTGGCCATGCAGCATCGCCGCATTTAGCAGCAGATGCTATTTTAATTGCTTCGCATTTAATCACCAGCCTGCAGCAAATCATCAGCCGCAACAATAATCCGTTTAACCCTTCGGTATTATCCATTACATCCTTTAACGGCGGCAATACCACCAATGTAATACCCAGCGAAGTAAAACTGATGGGCACATTCAGAGCCATGAATGAAGCCTGGCGTTTTAAAGCACATGAGTTAATTACAAAGCATACTTTAGAGCTGGTGAAAACAATGGGTGCCGAAGCTGAAATAAAAATTGATGTGGGCTATCCCTTTGTGTTGAATGATGAAAAGCTGCACCCCGTTGCCATGGCAAAAGCAAAAGAATATATGGGCAGCGAAAATGTAAGCGAAACAGAACTGCGTATGGGTGCAGAAGATTTTGCTTACTACTCTCATCAGTTGCCTGCCTGCTTTTTTAGATTAGGTGCAGGCAATAAAGCAAAAGGGATAACAAGCGGTGTGCATACACCTGTTTTTAATATTGATGAAGGAGCAATTGAAGTGGGGATGGGAGTGATGGCGTGGATGGGAGCAAGCCCCCTGTCCCCCTGAAGGGGGAACTTAGGTCGAAAAGAATTTAGAATAGGATTGTTTAAAAGAAATGTAACTTACCGTGAAAGTAACTGCTGCAGTTTACTCTTTAATTCTTGTTGTTTTTGGAGCTGGACTAATTTTTCTTTCACTGGCTTCATCGCATCATTTAGATAAAGGTCTTGTAGTTACAAATTGGATGATAGTAATAAGTTTTCCTTTAACAATATTTTATTTAAATAAAAGTATTTATACTGGTAAATACAGTAAAATCGTTTTGTTTCTCAGTATAATTAATTGCTGCATTTTTTGTTATTGTATTTATGATTTATTGGGAAGTAGTGATGATGGATTTAGTGATGCTGCTGTGTCTTTATTTCTTCCCATTACTGGTTTATTGCTGAGTATATTTTTTGTGATTAAATTTGTTTTATACGCTAAGATAAAAGCTGAATAAAGAAATATTGTATAAGAGTGCACTTCCTTCGTCAGTGTAAACTGTGCCAATGAAGTTGGGTTATGCACTGCTGATAAGTACAAAAAAATATTTATTGCCTGCATAGAGGCATTTATTAATTTTTTAAAATTCAATTTGTAGTATTCTTACCTATGCAAAAGAATATTTCGAATTGAAGTTCCCCTTTAGGGGACAGGGGCTTATGAAAATAGCATTTCACGGCGCTGCCCGTACAGTAACAGGAAGTAAACACTTAATTACACTTACCAACGGCAAAAAATATTTGCTGGATTGTGGCATGTTTCAGGGCATGGGTAAAGAAACCAATGCCATGAACCGGCATTTTGGTTTTAACCCCGAAGAGGTTACGGCCATGATTTTGAGCCATGCACATATTGACCACTGCGGCCTTACACCCAAGCTGGTGGCCGACGGGTTTAAAGGAAATGTTTACTGCACACCTGCCACAAAAGAACTTGCGGCAGTGCTTATGGAAGACAGTGCCGGGATACAGGAAAACGATATTAAGTACGAAAATAAACGCAGGGCACAGGAAGGCCTGCCATACTTAAAACCACTGTACACCACAGACGAAGCACTGGCTGCTGCCGACCGTTTTGTAAAAGTGGAATACGATAACTGGTTTACAATAGATGAACATATTGAAGTGCTGTTTACCGATGCAGGCCACATTATTGGC
This sequence comes from Chitinophagales bacterium, assembly GCA_020059395.1. GTDB lineage: Bacteria > Bacteroidota > Bacteroidia > Chitinophagales > Chitinophagaceae > Ferruginibacter. The sequence goes on from JAGVCC010000309.1 coordinate 2,448, forward strand.
AGTGCTGCGGTGCATTTAAAAATTAAAGAAAACGGCAAAACCACCCGGTTAACTTTTAGTGGCGATGTGGGCCGGTACAGGGATGTAATTTTAAAATCGCCGGCTGAGTTTCCGCAGGCAGATTATATTTTGCTGGAGAGTACTTACGGTGACAGCTTGCATAACACCGCCGTTACCACACCCGACCAAATTTTGCATTGGGTGGAAAAAGCCTGCATACAAAAAAAGGGCAAACTGATTATTGCCGCATTTAGTGTGGGCCGCACACAGGAAATTTTATTTGCACTGAATCAACTGGAACTGGAAGGCAGGCTGCCAGCAGTGCCATATTATGTAGATAGTCCGCTGAGTGTAAAGGCTACGGAGATTGTAAAGAGCTACCCTAAATATTTTAACCGCACCATTCAAAAAGTATTAGAAAGCGATAATGATCCGTTTGGTTTTAAAGGTTTAAAATTTGTAAAAAGTGTGGAAGAAAGCAAGATGCTTAATTTTAGCAACGGGCCTTTTGTAATTATTTCTGCCAGCGGCATGGCCGAAGCAGGAAGAGTAAAACACCACATAAGTAACAATATTGAAAGCAGCCGCAACACTATTTTATTAACTGGTTATTGCGAACCCAATTCACTGGGGGCAAAGCTTCAAAAAGGTATTAAAGAAGTAAAAATTTTTGGTGTGGAGCATGAAGTAAATGCAGAAATTGGCAGTATACGCAGCATGAGTGCTCATGGCGATTATGATGACCTGTGCCAGTTTTTAGCCTGCCAAAATGTAAAGGAAGTAAAGCGTTTGTTTTTAGTGCACGGCGAGTACGAAGTGCAGTTTGAATTTAAACAGCGCCTTATGAAAAAAGGGTATGAGGTGGAGATACCTGAACTGCATTATGAAATTGGTTTGGGGTAAAAAATATTTTTTCGGCTGTAAGTTTCAATGTTTGGTATAAATTTTTATATTTATAATAAACTTCATGAAACACCCTTTTCTTTTTCTTGCCGGCATATTTATTTCATTGGCAATAACAGCACAGGATTTTAAAAAACTGCCTGGTTTTGGTGAAGTAACCAAAGAAGAGCTGCAAGTAACGGAATGCGATTTTGAAAAAGGTGCAGCGGCAATGGTAATGTTTAATGAGGGGGAGTCTTTTTTCAGAATAAATTCCAGCTCTCCCAACAATCCTTTTTTTGAACAAACGGATGTAAGGGTGCGTATAAAAATATTTAATCAAAAAGGGTTTGAGCAGGCAGATGTAAAAATACCCTATCCTTCTTTCGACAAAAGTGTATCCATTACCAAATTTTCTGCACAAACATATAATCTGGATGCTGGCGGTAATATTGTAGTTACCAAGGTTGACAAAGCATCTGTTTACGATAAAAATGTAAATAAACGTTTCTCAGAAAAATCATTTGCTTTTCCGGAAGTAAAAGCCGGCAGTATTATCGAATATAAATACACACTGGATAATGCATCCAGCAACTCATGGTATTTTCAAAAATCTATACCGGTAAAGTACAGCCGCTTTATTGTAAACTTTCCACCAGAGCTTGTGGTAAACGTTACACCATACGGCAGTTTGCCACTGCAGCGTGGTAGCAGCGACAGAAAAGGCGTAGGCAATTACTCCTGGTACATTACAGAAAATGTACCCGGCTTAACCAATGAACCTTTTATGAGCTGCCGGGAGGATTATTTACAAAAGCTGGAAGTACGGCTTACAGCACTCGATTTTCCGGGTGTGCCCCGCCGTAATTTGCTGCGCAGCTGGCCTGGTATAATAAAAGAACTGGTGGACGATGAAGATTTTGGTAAGCAGCTTAAAAAAGATATTCCACGTACTGCCGATCTGGATGCAATGCTGAAAGCTGTTAATGATCCATTTAAAAAAATGAGCATCATACATAATTATGTGCGTACAAATATGGAGTGGAATGGCTACACCAGTATTTGGGCGCTTGATGGTGTTAAAAGTGCATGGAAAGATAAAAAAGGCACCAGTGGAGAAATTAACCTGATACTGATAAATTTATTAAAAGATGCAGGGCTTACGGCCTATCCTTTGCTGGTAAGCACCAAAAGTAATGGCATGGTAAATACAGGGGTTGCCGGGTTTGACCAGTTTGATAAAGTAATGGCACATGTAACAATTGGTGATAAATATTATGTGCTGGATGCAACAGAAAAAGTTACACCCTCTTCATTAATTCCGCTGGATGTAATGATGACCGAAGCGTTACTAATTGCTAAATTGGACAGTTATGAATGGGGCTGGAAAACTTTGTGGGATAATGAGCATGCTTATTACCGCAGCGTTACATTAAATGTAGAAGCAGACACCAGCGGAAATTTAAAAGGAGCGGCAACACTTACTGCAAATGATTATGAACGGTGCCGTCTTTTACCCGAAGGGGCAAAAAGTATTGACCAACTTACCAGCAGCATTAAAAATACTGATGGTATTACAATAGACAGTATTACTACAGAAAACGCAACAACCGATTCTCTGCCATTAATTGAAAATATTTATTTTAAAAGTAAGGGCAGCAGTTCGGGAGATTATAAATATTTTTCTGTAAACCTTTTTACCGGGCTTGAAAAAAATCCATTTTTGGCAGAAGAAAGAGCTACTGATATTTTTTACAGTGCCAATCAGAAATATGAATTAAACGGGCTTATTTTTTTACCTGATGGTTATACTATGGAAGAATTACCGAAGAGTGTAAGAATGATAATGCCCGATACCAGTATTGTGTTTATAAGGCAGTCGAGCTTTAGCGAAGGCTTTTTAAATGTGCGGTACCAGCTTGTATTTAAAAAACCGTTTTATGCAAAAGATGAGTACCCGGGGTTTAGAGAGTTTTATAAAAAACTGTATGCCCTGCTTAATGAGCAGTATGTGTACCGAAAAGAAAAATAGTTTAGCCAAACCTTTCCACTCTAAATGCACTAATATCTGTTGAAGTTGTTTTGCGTTGTAAAATTTCGCTTACAATTTTGCCGGTGCCGGTGCCTAAGGTTATACCCAGCATAGCATGGCCGCCTGCAATTACCAAATTTTCATAAGCACTGTGTTTGCCAATAAAAGGCAGGCCATCCGGTGTAACAGGGCGCAGGCCACTCCATATTTTATCTGCCGGTGGAAAGTCTATTTTTAAACCCGGATAAAAATCTTTAGCCGATT
>JAGVCC010000131.1 GCA_020059395.1 Chitinophagales bacterium
TAATATATAGCCACCCCACATGCCAACTATTGTAAATTTTTTGGGGCGGTTTGGCTCAGGGGCAGCAGCAAGATGTAATGATAATTTGGGCTGAACGCCGGTAACCGTTGTTTGAGTTTGTATTACCTGCCCGGCCAGTTCTTCCATTTTATCTTCGCTGTAAGGCAGTTCGGGTGGAATGGGCGTTCCAAACATTTTTTTACTGCATACTGCATGAAAATCCACTTCATCAGCTTGCAGCGGTAAATAACAATATAAACATCGTTTTGTCATCCTTCGTTTTCATTTAAGGGATAAACACTTACTGCCCCAATACAATCTTTACAGCAAGCCAGTAATAATCCCATCCGGTCTCTTGGGTTCAATTTCCAGTTTCTTTCTGCAATATCCAATAACCAGCCTTCTGGTATTAACCCATCAAAAAATGGAAATAAAACTTTACTGGTAAAAACAGCTTCCTGCAGCGGCAGCGTAAGGCTCACAGGGTCAGCAGTTTTATTTTTTAAATAGTCTGCACTATATTCAAAATGATAGCCATCCTCATTCTGGGTGAGCCAGCCGACAACGGCATCATGCATTTTTATTTCGGCCTTTCTCATTTTTGTTTTTTTCGTTGCTTTACTGCTGCATCATTTCCTTGCAGATTAAATACTCCCGTGGCTGCATTCTATACCAGATTTCTCTTTATTTCTACTGGCCCCATCTGGTAACCAAACAATTGTAATAACTGGTTTACCTTATCCAGCCGCAGGGTTTCTTTACCTTGTTCCATTTCCCTTACAAAACGAAGGCCTACACCAGCCTTTTCGGCTAATTCCGGTTGCGTAAGTTTTGATAAACTTCTTTTTTCTTTTACAAATTCACTTAATGTCATTTTTATACCTTTTCGGGTGTAAATATAGCTATATTTTGATTATTATACCATATCGGGTATAATTTAAATTAATAAACATTTTTTATACCTTAACGGGTATAAAAATATAGTGAATTGGGTTCACAAGCAGTACCGCACCGGAATGTAAAGACCTTGCCGGGGCGGCAAGCGATTATGGCAGTTTATTTGCGGATAGCCGGCATCCTGCGCCATTACATAGGGTGCAGCGGGTGTGAGTTGTTTTTGCGTATTACATGCAAAAAGTAAAACGGTTAGTGCGGCTGATAAATATTTCATAGTACTTTTTTCACTAACCAATAATACGGGTTTTAGGTTTAAGTATTTGTAGGGAGAAGAATGCAGGGGGCATTAGGTACTCTGTTTAACGTAGCGCTTTTCTGCGGCTGGGTCTCACTCTGCACATAAGGCCGGGCTGTGAAGACTCCGCCAGGACGGAGGGTTAAAAATAAAGAAGGTGAGTTTTACTTTTTAATTAGCAGTTAAGAAGTCGAAAGTCTTTTGAGTATATTCCTCCCATTTGTCTTGAGTAATTAATTTATTAGGAGCCTTAGTATTTGAAATATAATCAAGCGCATTCTCATAGTCACTATTTAAGTCATTATTTTGAGGCTTGGCTATTAAAAAATCAAAACTTGCTTTAGTAGCTTTTGCGTAATCAATCAAATCATTTAAATGACAATAAGTGATTGCAGCTTTATTTTGAATAGAAAGCTCATCAGTTAAATCAAAGCTTAATGGCTTAATAAAATGTTTGATTTTATTGTGGTAGGAGAGCTCAAATTTTATTTTGAAATTCTTAGTTCCGATAAACTGATTTTTTTCTAATTTTTTTTCTACTGATTTATCTCTTTCCTGGAGGTAGCCACGAAAAGTAGTAAGAATAAAACTTTCATTGTGCCTTTGTACTGATGGCTTTTCGGTGTTTACCCCTGGTAAAAGCAATTTTGAATATTCTGTAATTGCCGCATTAATAGAAGTAAAAACATTTTTTACTTGAACTGAATCACGGAATACAAGGCCAGCAGCATCTTCAGCTAAAATAAAATTATGAATATATTCAGAGAAATTTACCTTTTCGCTTTGCAAATTGAAAAGGTCTACATGGTTTTTTACCTTTTCAGTTATGTTCTTTATATACCCATTAAAAAGTGAATTATTAAAATCTGGGTAGATAGCCTTGGCCCTGTAGCCATCTCCTTTTACAAACTCAAATCTGTTCACTTCCGGGAAATGAAATAATATACCCACGTTAATGGATTCTCCCAATATTAAACTGTGTTTATATTGTAATACGCTATATGTAAAATAATTGCTCATTCAAGCGAGGACTTTAAGGAATTAACGAAAGTAGTTGAATTTTGTTTCACTTGGCTAAGCCAACTGTTAATATTTATGGATTTAGTATTAAAACCTTCACTGGATAATTGTGCAAAATAAACACTTAAAGCATTGGTATTCAAAGTTCTCAAATATTCCAGAAATTCATCAAAGTAGTGTTGCTTTTTTGGTTTAATTGACTTTTTAAGATAAGGATACATCAAATGATGCTGGGTGAAAACAGGGTCAATTTCAAAATTATCCCAATCAACTCCTGTAATTCGGTTTTGATGAAGGGTATACTCATGATCTATTAAAAACGCTCCTTTGGAGCCCAGGAGCAAATTTGTTTTTTGCTGGCCCCTGTCTGCATTTCGAATCATATTGTCAAAAGCATAAAGCGTATCCAAACTAATTCTTCGTGAGTAAAAGCTTTTTGATAAAGAAGGAACGGCAGCATTAACATTGGGCAGCATTTCTGTTGCAAACTTCAGCCGTGGATCGGCTTTGCCATATTGAATTTGCAATTCGACAGGCTTTTTAAATTGTAACGACTCTGGAATGTCAATAAGTGCACCTGGTGGAACTTTTAGGTCAAATTGAGAAGCAAGCACATTGGAAATTACTTCGTTTGTAACGGAATTGTTATTATTTACCTGATGAGCAGTGTATAATTTTGCGACGAATGATTTTAGGCCATATGGGGTATTGGCTAGTACAACCCATGGCTGCGTATGACCCACTGTTTCGGGAATAACTTTAATAATATCTATGGCTTCGTAAACAGGAAGCATAATTCAATTTTCTTTATAAAATCAACAATAGCTGCCTTTATAATTTTTGCAAAGCTATCGTATTCTTACCCCTCCGCCGCCACACTCAACACTTTCTGCACGTGCTTGTATGCATGCCCCACCGTTACCTGCCCGTTCATAAGCAAATATTAGTAAACCAAGAAGTAAAGAATAAAAACATTTCATGGCATAAGTTTGCATTATAATGACTTAGTAAATCTTTAATTGAATTTTCATGCTTTTGTTGAATTAATACTGAACATACAATAATCTAAAATCGTTTTGTGAGCAACGAACCGGAGCGAAGGCAATTTCACTTTACTTATATACTTTTATTTATTAACCCTATTATATCCTTACTACGTGTATCTGCCAAAAGCATACGTTGCCTAACTGCATTATCGGGTTTTTGATACCATTCGTAAAATTCTTTTATTACTTCAGCTTTCTCTTTATCTGATTTTAATGTATGAATAGGTTTGGGATTTATAAATTGCAATACATCTATTCCTACTTCTTTCATATGCTCGGTAAAATACAATTCATACACCATCATATTGAGTATATCTTCTAAGTGAGAAGCAATACGAGTGTTATCGGTATGGGAAA
>JAGVCC010000301.1 GCA_020059395.1 Chitinophagales bacterium
AATTTTGTAAACGCATCTCCCACAGGTGAATATTTTATAACCACTTACAGCAATGCATCAACGCCTGCAGCTATGGCGCTGGTTAGTAACAAAGGAAAAATTATTAAAGAACTGGGCAGTGCCAAAGGAGCTGAGTTTGATAATTACAATCTTGCAAAAACAGAACTCATTCGTGTAAAAAGTGATGATGGTTTGTATGATTTACCAATGAAAGTAACCTGGCCGGTTAATATGGAAGCCGGCAAAAAATATCCTGTGCTTATTTCAATTTATGGCGGGCCAAATGCAGGCACTGTTATGGATGGCTTTCAAATAAACGGCACCCAGCAATGGTATGCCAAAGAGGGGTTAATACAAGTATCAATGGATCACCGTGCCAGCGGCCATTTTGGTAAAGAAGGTGTAAACTATATGTACCATAACCTGGGCGACTGGGAGCTGAAGGACTACAGCACTATGGTAAAATGGTTGATTGCAAATGGCAACGCCGATGCTAAAAAAATATGTATTACCGGTTTTAGTTATGGCGGGTATATGAGCTGTCTGGCGCTTACAAAATTTAGTGAAGTATTTACACATGGCATGGCTGGTGGCAGCGTAACAGACTGGAGCCTGTACGACTCACATTACACAGAGCGCTTTATGGGCACACTAACCAATAACCCCGAAGGGTATAAAACCAATAATGCCATGAATTATGTTGACAAATATAAAGGCATGTTACAAATTGTGCATGGTGTTATTGATGATAATGTACACATGCAAAACAGCTTACAGCTTATAAGCAAACTACAGGATGCTAAAAAAGATTTTGAATTTATGGTGTACCCCGGTGGTCGTCACGGCTGGGGTGGTAATAAAGGGCTGCATTTTCAAAATTTAAAAACAAAGTTTATTTACAAATATTTGCTGGAGAAAGAAGTGCCAAAAGAAATGCTGCGCTGATAAAAATAAGTTCTTCTATTAAGGCTTAAAAACAATTTGTCATTTCGACTGAAGGGAGAAATCTGTTTATTACCCGTGGCTACAGATTTCTCCCTTCAGTCGAAATGACAGAACAATAAAAAGCTGTACTCTAAAAATTGGGTATGGCTTTTTTATTGTTGCATAACTGCTGTTTAAATATTATTTTCATGGCCACTTAAAACAACAATATGAAACAATTTTTCCCTACAAGGTTTGCTGAAATTATTTATGCGTTTACAATGGTAGCCTATGGTTTTTTGCACCTTAAAAGCGCAGGTGATGAAAAAGCCATTCAGGCGGTTCCTTCTTTTATGCCGGGTGGCGGCACGTTTTGGATATACTTTACTGCTATTGCATTTTTTGCAGCGGCAGCAGCCATTATTATAAATAAGCAAAAGGCATTGGCTGCTTATTTATTAGCGGGTATGCTGGTTGTATTTATACTTATGGTGCATCTAAAACCATTTTTAGCTAATCCATACAATGTTATTCAGCCTTTAAAAGATGTTGGGCTTGCTATGGCAGCCATAATAATTGGCAACAATGCCAAAAAATAAAAAAGAGGCTGCAAAATTTTGCAGCCTCTTTTTTATAGTACCAGACAAATGTTTTTTACAACCGCTTATTTTTAGCCAGTTGCTTTTTTGCAGTCAGGTAATCCAGAAAATAAATAACTCTTACCGATAAACTGTTAGACTGTGGATTTTCCAGACTGTTACTAAAGTTTTTAAAATAGTTGCTTTCAAAATTCCTTGTAAACGACTCAGAGATGTCCTTCCATACAAAATAAATGAAACTGCCCTGGGCAAATTGCCAGGTATACACCATATCTACGGTAAAGTAATTATAGTTTTGGTTTACATTTTTTGTAAATGCAGTTGTAGGTGTTTTTAAATACCCGTCAGTACCCAGTTCATAAAATTCAACAGGTTTTACTTTGCTAAAATAATGGCGTGCCCTAAGTGTAACCCACATTTTATTGGTAAAGCTGTATTTAGCACTTAGCCTGTTTTCTGTGGTGCGTAACTGCCTGCGGCTAAAAATTATAGTGTCGTATAAAGCACCCCGCCCTGCAGCATCTGATAATATAGCTGCCCATCCGGCATCGTTATTTGCAATGTTTATAGAAATTGAGTGATCGAGAGAAAACTTGCTGCTGAACCTTATTTTTCCAGATAAGAATGGGTTAACAAAAGTGCGGCCAAAGTAACCTCCCTTGCCTGTAAAAAATTCACCACCCCAGCTTAGTTTTTTGGCGCTGTTACTTTCCCACCAAAAACCAGCATTCAAACGTCCTTTGTTTCTCCAAACCCTTCCGTAGGCACGGGCCTCATAATAATCGTTGCCGTTAAACCTCCAGTTTACATTACTGCCCACCCACCAAAGTTTTTTTGTTTGGCCGTTTATATTTACGTTTCCGCCTGCACTCTGGTACATCAGATTTTTTCTTTTCAACAAATCAATGGGTGATACCAGGCGGCTGTAAAAATTATTAAAATTCATTCTAAACTGGTTAAAGAATTTTTTTGGCTTCAACCATTTATAACCAATCCAAACACCCTGATCCATAGTATTGTTATTGGTAAAATAGCCCATATCGCTTTTATCATATTTAGCATTACTCAGCTCCTGCCA
>JAGVCC010000443.1 GCA_020059395.1 Chitinophagales bacterium
AAATTTTTTACAAACAAATCAGCCTCTGGCCTGTCGGCTTTATTAACTACAAAAATGTTTGCAATTTCCATCAGCCCGGCTTTCATGGTTTGTACTTCATCTCCTGCTTCTGGTACCACCACTACTACCGTTACATCAGCCAGTCCGGCAATTTCAATTTCACTTTGCCCCACACCCACTGTTTCCACAATAATATAGTCAAACGGGGCTGCTTTTATTAAATCTGTTATCTCAATAATTTTTGGGTGCAGTCCGCCAAGCGAACCTCTTGTTGCCAGCGAACGTATAAAAACATTAGGATTATTATACCACTCACTCATGCGGATGCGGTCGCCAAGTAATGCGCCTAAATTAAAAGGAGAAGAAGGGTCGACACAGAGAACTGCCACTCTTTTATTGTTACTTACCAGCTCACCAATTAAAGCATCCACCAATGTGCTTTTGCCGGCACCCGGCGGGCCGGTTATACCTAATACCGGCGTGGTGGTTTGCGGCAGCAGCTGTAAAAACTGTTCATATTCCGGCCATTCGTTTTCTACAGCAGAAATACTGCGAGCCAATGTTTTAATATTGCCACTTTGTATTTCTTTTAAAAATTGCTGCCACATACGGCAAAGTAACAAATTAATTAATCACAGGCACATAACTTGTTGCGCTTTATTGTTTCTTTGCAGTTGCATTTCATTTATGGCTATATCTGCAGTAATAATAACTAAAAACGAAGCCCACATTATTGGCACTGTACTTAAAACACTTACCGGTGTTGTAGGCGAAATTATTATTGTTGACAGTGGCAGCACAGACGACACTGTTTTAATCTGCAAAAAATTTGGAGCACATGTTGTTGAAACCACATGGGATGGATATGGGGCCAATAAAAATAAAGGCATTGATGCTGCGGCTAATAACTGGATTTTAAATATTGATGCTGATGAAGCGCTTGATGAAACGCTGCGCCAATCTATACAACAGGCTCACCTTCAAGATGAAAACACTGTGTACGAATTCAACTTTAAAAATTTTTTTTGCGGTAAATGGATACGCTTTGGTGAATGGGCCGGAGATAAGCATGTACGCCTGTTTAACCGAAAAAAAATAAGATGGAACAGCGCTGCCGTGCATGAAAACCTCACCATTGACAGTAACACCGTTGCCATACAGCTTAAAGGAAATATTTTGCACTACACCACACACAGCCTTGATGAATACATCAACAAAACTGTTATGTATGCAAGACTGAACGCCCAAAAATATTTTGCCAATCGCAAAAAGGCCGGCTTTATTAAATTACATGTTGCGCCTACTTTTACTTTTTTAAAATATTATATTCTTAAACTTGGTTTTTTAGATGGCTGGCAAGGCTATTTAATTGCCCGTACCACAAGCTGGTACACTTTTTTAAAATACAGTTATTTAAAAGAGTTGTATCAAAATCAGGATAAGTGACAAATTTTATTCCCATATTTCCCCTTGGCATTGTTGTATACCCTGGCGAGCAGTTGAACCTGCACATTTTTGAGCCTCGCTACCGCCAGCTTGTTAATGAATGTGCAGCAAGCAACAAACCCTTTGGCATACCATCAGTAATTGATGACCAGGTAAAAGATACCGGCACACTGGTAAAAGTGCTTGAAATAAGCAAGGTGTATGATGATGGTAAAATGGATATTAAAACCGAAGGCATTGAAGTGTTTAATATTCTGGAAGTAATAAAGCAACTGCCCGATAAATTATACAGCGGGGCTATTGTAAATTACCCGGCCAACTCATTATACGGCAACAGGCCATTAATGCAAACAATTATTACCACAATAAGGGAGCTGCATAAACTGCTTAGCATTACTAAAGATTTTAAAAAAACCGATGAAGCATTGTGGAGTTATGATGTGGCCCACCATGCAGGCCTTTCGCTGGAAGAAGAATATGAGCTGCTGATGCTGATGCATGAGCTACAGCGGCAGGAGTACCTGAAGCGGCATCTGAAAAAGGTAATACCCGTTATTGCCGAAATGGAATCGCTTAAAAAAAGAATTAAATTAAATGGCCATTTTAAAGACCTTAAAGGTTTTGATGTGTAAAGCCCTAAAGCCCCCTCCTCCCCCTGAAGGGGGAACTGATTATACAAAAGATTTAAGCGAAGATTTACTGTTTTTTTGAAGAAATAATAAAATCATCCAACATAGCCTTATTCGTTTTTTATTTCCCCCGTTTACAATTACTTTTGCACGCCATTTCAGGCGCACACCCACACTATGCCAAAAGACAACTCAATAAAATCGGTACTTATTATAGGCAGCGGCCCCATCGTTATTGGCCAGGCCTGCGAATTTGATTACAGCGGAACTCAGGCTGCCCGCAGTTTACGGGAAGAAGGTATTAAAGTTATTCTCATCAATAGTAACCCCGCCACCATAATGACGGACCCTATGATGGCCGACAGGGTGTACCTGCTGCCATTAACGGTGGAAAGTATTGAACAAATACTGGAAGAAAATGAAATTGATGCCGTGTTGCCTACCATGGGTGGCCAAACAGCCCTGAACCTTTGTAAAGAAGTGGATGAGCTGGGCATTTGGGAAAAATACAATGTAAGATTGGTTGGGGTTGATATTAAAGCCATTGATAAGGCAGAGGATAGAGAAAAATTCCGCCAATGGATGATAGAAATGGGTATACCTGTTTGCGAAGCTAAAATTGCCAACAGCTTTTTAGAAGGTAAAGATTTTGCACAGGCCATTGGCTTTCCGCTGGTGCTGCGTCCATCTTTTACTTTAGGTGGCACAGGCGGTGGTATTGTATTTAAAAAAGAAGAGCTGGACGAAGCACTCAACCGTGCCTTAAGTGCCAGCCCCATACATGAAGTACTGGTTGAAAAAGCTGTGCTGGGCTGGAAAGAATTTGAACTGGAACTGTTAAGGGATGCTGCAGATAATGTAGCCATTATTTGTACGGTGGAAAATTTTGACCCAATGGGCGTACACACCGGCGATTCCATTACCGTTGCACCAGCCATGACACTTAGTGATACTGGTTTTCAGTTAATGCGTAACACGGCCATACGTATGATGAGGGCCCTGGGCAATTTTGCCGGCGGTTGTAATGTGCAGTTTGCCATGAATCCGCAAACAGAAGAAATTATTGTGGTGGAAATTAACCCACGGGTAAGCCGTTCA
>JAGVCC010000225.1 GCA_020059395.1 Chitinophagales bacterium
AACGCATCAGGATTGGTGTATGGCAGGGGTTGAGGCAGTGGTGGGAGATTCCAAAAAAACAGGTATAGGTTTATATGTTGCCAAGGATAAAAAAAATTTTGAAAAGAAAATCAAAACAAATGAAAAAAAATATTTACACATTAGTATTGGTAAGTGGGATATTGTTTAACACCAATAATTTGTATAGCCAAAATAAACCTGTTGTAAAAAATCAATCAAAGCCAATTAAATATTCTAAATATATAGGTAAAACAGTTCAGTATTTTTTTTCTGATTTTTCTCTTACAATAAAAGATACGATTCCTTTACGAGACTATATGGGAATAAACAGTTTTATTTTAGACTTAGGTAATCATGTTAGTCTATATATTTTTCCACAATTAGTGAAAGACTCTACCTTAGCAAAAAGAAAAATAGAAGAGAGTTTTGACCTTAGTTTTTTTTATCATTATAAAATAAAAGCAATTTTGCATAAAAAAAAGGGAAAAACTATAAAAGCCTATGGTCAATACAATGGTCAATACAGAGATTAAACATAAACCTTTCCTTTTCGCCGGTGGTATTGCCTTTTGAACATGTAATTTAAAACATTTTATCATCTCTAACGCCCCTTGTCTCCAGACCATAACTGTTCGGAAGATTATTGCTTATTAAGACCTGTTAATAAAAATGCTTATGCGGTCAAGATATAAATGGAGTTATTTGTGTTTACTTGCTGCCATAATTACCTGATTTAGGAAAGAGGCTTACTGTTTCACTATGAAGTTTTTGGTCAAACGTTTGATTGTTTAGTAAAGTATTCACATTAGTATTAAACTGCTGCCCTTCAGGAGTATTAGGATTTCCCATCGTCGGGTTATAATCTTTAAACAAACTTTGTGCAATGCCACGACCAAATAAAAATCCAGCTACCTCTTTGTTTAAGTCATTTCCTTTTTCACCATTAATTTGTTGATAGCCATGAAAAAGTTCATGTGCTATACCTTCGGTTTTAGTCGCTTCTGTTGCGTTGCCACCTTCTTGCAATAAATATGCAGCATGAATTGTTCCGCCTTTCTGTTTCTTGCCAGGCTCAAATTCCATTGGGCTGCCTGTTGTTGAAGTTGTATTTGAAAAGTCAAACACTTCTTTTGAGTCCGATAAAGCACCAATAACAGTTGCCCCATTATCAACAGAGCTAATATTTGTCATGTATGATACTACTGATGAAACAAACTTATCATCAGTCTTAATTTCATCTCTTTTATCATTTTATAATTTTCCATCTTTATATTGTGCCCTTTGATTATCGCCATAAGAAATCCAAATTTATTCACCATTGGGATCAACAAAAATTACAGGATTGTTTGTACAATAAGCATAAGGTGAGATAGGATGGTATTTATCAGCTTGTGGATCTATGTTCAACCAACGTCCAATTTGATTATCATACATCCTTGCTCCATAATCCACCCACTCCCATCACTAAACTCTTCGCCTTCGTTGGTAGCCCAAGCTTAAACCAGCACAAGCCGTTGGTATGCAGAAAACGTAAATGAGTGCAAGCGTACCAACAACAAACGGGATGATTGTGTAGTACTTTTAGGTATGCTGAAAATAATCTGGCTTGCAGGCACGGCCGGTTTTAAATTGTTACTGCATTTGTTTGCGCTATGTTGTTGGTATGCCATCGCTTTAGGCCTACCCTTCGATACCAACAAAGGCCTGTGCGGCAACGAAGTGGGGCTACCAACAAGGACGAAGAACATTGCTCAGCGGGTACTATTTAAACAGTTCGTATTCCACATTACCATTTGATGATGTAATCACTTTTACATTATTCACGTAACAAGCGGCTATTATTTCATTTAGGTTTTTTTTAAATTTTTTCCTAAATATTTTTTGACTATCAAAGTATATCTCAACTATTCTTTCAGCAGAAAGTTTTTTTAAAGAGTTGAATACTTTCATGTTAATTTTTTTACCTTCTAACTCATAGGCTGCTTTAGGATAATAAAGTTGTATTTCTTTAACGCAACTAAAAATTTCATTGTGCACATACAAATTCTCTACTGCCATGCTTGTAAACAATTTTTTTGTAAGGTTATTGGTTGTTTCAGAAAATGCTCTATAAATAGAACTTGGTTCTATAATTTCATAAGCAGATTTATTGTCACAACGTTTTACATTTACAAAAACCCATCTCCCCTTTTTTTCATACTCATTTAATAAATTCACAATAAATCTTTGTTTTAAAGAACTGTCTGAAGCCAACCAGATTGCATTGACTTTAGTATTCCTTAATGTTTTATGTTTGGTAAATCCATAAAAAGTAAATATGGCGATTATTAAAATAGACTGTTTCATATCACAATTTTTTATAAGTATAGTGTGAAAAAGCACCTCCGCCCCGTTTCGGCACACTAAACGTTCGCTATCGTCTCCTCCATAATCACTTCTTTAATAATGTAAAAAATGTATTACAAATGATATAACACCATTAACAAAATTAATTTTTTACAGCCACCATTTTATTGCCTCCGGCAATTTACCCCGTTTTTGCTACTTTTACCCGGCTATGGTTTACCAGTTCAATAATTACACCCCTGTCATTCACCCCTCCTCCTTCATTCATCCGCAGGCGGCAGTTACCGGCAATGTTATTATTGGTAAGCATTGTTATATTGGCCCCGGTGCTGCACTGCGTGGAGACTGGGGGCAAATAATTATTGAAGATGGCTGCAATGTGCAGGAGAATTGTACGGTGCATATGTTTCCCGGTGTAACGGTTGTATTAAAAGCAGGCGCTCATATTGGGCATGGCGCTGTAATACATGGCGCCACCATTGGCAATAATTGTTTGGTGGGCATGAATGCTGTTATTATGGACAATGTTGTGCTGGAAGATGAATGCATAGTAGGCGCACTTAGTTTTATAAAAGCCAATGAATATTTTACCAGCCGCAGTTTAATTGTGGGCAACCCTGCAAAAAAAATAAAAGAAGTGAGTGATGAAATGATGCAGTGGAAAACCGAAGGCACTACATTATACCAGCAATTGCCGCAGCAATTGCATGAAACTTTAAAAGCCTGTGAGGCCTTAACCGAAATACCACAAAATTATAAAGCGCCGGAGCAGTTGTATAAAACCTGGAATGAAACTAAATAGCGATGCTGTTTTAAACAGTATAATGAATCTGTAAGAGGTGAATTGTTTGCTATTTTATAGCTCCACTGGTAATACTTATGCTTATCAATTTGTACCCACTGTCAGTCCGCATAAATTCAAAATGGTCTTGCTGCAAATTTTTTTTGTGTTTATCACTAATCACAATTTTTTTTATCGGGTAAAGCCACTCCATGGATTCTCCGCAATTATTAAAATACTGTTGATATTTATCTGCTTCGTAGATATATGAATTAAGTCCTTCACTAAAAATATCATAATTACATTCATCAGACTTAAGCTCAAGCAGTTTTGTTTTTATCAAATTGAAATTTTGATTAAGAAAGGTTTCTTTTTTTTCACTAATCCAGCCTCTTGGCTCCTTCCAAAAAATTATTTCACTGAAAGTATTTTGAAGTAGGTTTTTTTGGGTAAAATTATTGAGCAACGATGATTGCAGCCAAGATCTAAACTCCTTATCAAAATCTATAAAAGAATAATAAAGCCCGTTAACTCCTTTAAAATTTTGCCTTATTGAATCTGCCGATGGTTGTGTTGTAACAAGAGCAGAAAAAAGGTTCAGATAATTATCCTGTTTAAAATTGTCGATCAGAATGTTGTTGTTTGTATCAATCAATATTTGTTTTCCGCCAATCCATGTAAAATGTTCACCCAACTGTTTTCGTTCTGCACCTTTAAGTGCTATAATCATTCCATTTGTTACTCTTGTCAAGTCATTACATTCTGCCGGCACAGCAATATCTCCGTTTCTGTTAAACAACCCTGCCTTATCAGTTTTTCTGTCTCTAAAGCGGATAAATCCTTCGCTTTCACAATCTGGCCCATTATCAAACATGTGTAAACTGTCTTTTCCAAAAATTCGTCCGGCTTTAGTTAAATGGTAACTATTCCATTTTTCATCTATTTCTTCAGTAACTACAATTACATTATCAAACTTGTTTGCTATTGTAATTCCTATAAACCTGGGTTCAATTTTTACAATTCCATTTTTATCTTTAAACCCTTTCACTGTAGTATCCTTATTCCAAAAAGAAACCCAAGTATCTATGTTTTGTGCAGATAAGTCAAAACTTAGCTGCGTAAGCAGATATGTAAATAAAAAAAGTCTCATTATATTCTTAGGTACATCTACCATAACACATTACTTCCGTTCATCTTTCCAAATCAGTTTCTCATTACTTTTTGCAGTGGCAAAATCAACCATCTGCATATCGCCTTTGCCGGTAATACCGCCATCGGGGTGGCCAATTAAATTGCAGTTACTGTCGTACAGGTCGCTGAAAAAATCGCAGCAGGGCGGCGTAACGTAATACACTGTTTTGCCTTTGTA
>JAGVCC010000419.1 GCA_020059395.1 Chitinophagales bacterium
AGCTTTGTAAAAAACCAAGCAAAAACGTAAGTTTTTTTATGGTTTAGCTGAGCAATAGTTTGGTTGATACAAGCTGTTGTTTTTTATTCTTCTGCCACCGTTGGTAAAACCTCCACCCATATGTGATTACCGCTGCCTGTGTCTTTTACCAGCGGCACAGCATACATACCCAAAATACAAATCCCGGCCGCACAGCTTGGTAAGTATAATGTTCTCATCTGCTCTTACCTTTACAGTAAAATCTACAATACAATCACCACTTAAACTTCCAACAAAATGCCAAAGCAAATATTCATCAACCTGGCAGTAACCAACCTTAAGCAATCAACGGACTTTTACACCGCACTGGGTTTTGCAAACAATCCGCATTTTTCTGATGATAGTGGCAATTGCATGGTTTGGAGCGACAGTATTTTCCTGATGTTGTTAACACACGAAAAATTTGCAGGCTTTACCAGCAAACCCATTGCTGATACTAAAAGCAGCATTGCGGGGCTTTTTTCCTTATCGCTGGATAGTGTTGACGAAGTAAACAAACTAATGGACAGCGGGCTTAAAGCCGGCGGCATTGAACCCAACGAAATGAGGGATTATGGTTTTATGCAGCAACGCACCATTGAAGATTTTGACGGGCACACCTGGGAGGTTTTTTATATGGACATTACTAAGTTTCCGGCACAGCAATAAACTGTTGCGGCAATACAACCATTCATAATTTCATATTAAAGTTGTCCTGCGGTTTCTTATCATTTAAGCACAAATAAAAAAATGAAAGAAGAACAAATTCAAACTTTACATCCGCTGGCTGGTAAAATAAACAAGCAGATTGCTTTAAAGAAATATAATATTATAAAAGAGCACCTGCTGGCAATACTGGCAAAAAAAGAATTAACACATACCGACCTGATGGAGGAGCTGTACAGCCGTGTTAAAGATTTTTTTGAAGGTGGTGTGCAATGGTATGGAGAAGTGGTAAAGCTTGATTTGGAAGCAAGAAAAATAATTGAAAGAACAAATACAAAACCGGTAAAATACAAATTGAAAACAAAATGATACCCACACCCGAACATAATGAGCGAATTGCAAAACTGACATTTGCATCGGTGTATCCGCACTATATTACCAAGGTGGAAAAAAAGGGCAGAACAAAAGAAGAATTGCACCAGGTAATAGAGTGGCTTACTGGTTTTAATAATAAAAAACTGCAGCAGCTTATTAATGAGACAGTAACTTTTGAAGTTTTTTTTAAACAGGCAAAACTAAACCCCAAAGCAGAATTGATAACAGGGCTTATTTGCGGCTACAGAATAGAAGCAATTGAAAACCCCTTAACAAAACAGGTAAGATATTTAGACAAACTGGTTGACGAGTTGGCCAAGGGCAAAAAAATGGAGAAGATTTTAAGAGGATAAATTAAAACACCCAGCCCAACCCCAAACAAAACAGCACAATAAAAGGCGCCGGTATTTTAGTAAGCTGCAGCAGTAAAAATGTGCCGGCAATTACAGCAATGTTAAGCATACTGTGCATTGTAAAAGATGCTACCGAAACATCTTTTAATAAATACAGTGTGGCTGCCCACATTATACCCACCACCACAGCATTAATACCTTCCAGCGCCCGGTACACCACCACATACTTTTTTAAATACTGCCACACCGGAAAAAAGAAAAGCACCAGCAAGGCACTGGGTAAAAAAATGGCAACCGTTCCTATAATACAGCCAATAATCTGTTTCTCAGTTCCTTCATCTTTTAACGCAAGCCCGCCGGTGTAGGATGCTATTGAAAATACCGGCCCGGGTATAGCCCTTACAATACCTGCACCTGTAAGCAGTGCTTCTTTTTCAATTTTAATTACGGCCTGTTCCCTTGCCTGTATGCGTGGGGAGTTTGGCCTTGCCACATACTGATCCAGCATCAGCGGTATCAGCACATCGCCACCGCCAAAAACAAAACTGCCAAAGCGGTAATTCATTTCAAACAGATTATAGGCTTTACGGTTTTGCCAGTTTTTGTTACGGGCAGTTTCGCTTAATACACCTGCTATTAAAAATATAAGTCCCCACAGCCAAATGTTCGTCCAGCGAAAGTGGCGGGGTTTTACCACTGTTTTTTCTGGTATACGCCTGCTGCTGAAGTTGGTGGCTATACCACCGGCCACAATTAATGCAGGAAATACCCACGGCGATTTAAACAGCAAAAAAATAATTATCATGCTTGCTAGCATAATAATTTGGGTAATTAAATTGTTTACAGAAATTTTAAATGCTTTAAATGCTGCATAGGCTAAAAAACCAATGGCCATAGGCTGCACAAACTGAAATATGCTGGTGTGCAAATTTTCGTTACCTATTTTTGTTACTGCAAAACTCAGCAGGCCCATTAAAACACTTGCAGGTAAAATCCAGATGATAAGTGTAATAACGGCAAGCGGTACACCACCACGTTTGTAACCAATTAATGTAAGTGTTTGTGTGCTGCTGGCACCCGGCAGCAGCTGGCAAAACGATATATACTCCATCAGCTCTTCCTTTGTTACATAAGGCGTTTTGTCAACAAAGGTTTTCAGCATCATACCCATATGCCCCTGCGGCCCGCCAAATGCGGTAATGCTGTGCATAAACACAGACTTTAAAAAAGGAATATGCCGCAGTAACTTCAAGCTGGTGTATCGTTATTTTTTGCTGTTACTTTAACTGTATGCCGTTTGCTTTAGCAAATTTGCGCTGCTCATCTATCACGCTATCATCCAGCTTTGCAATTTTTTTCTCTAATACTGCAAAGGATTCTCTTAGTGGTTCCAGTTTGGCTTCATCTCCTTCAGCTTCCGTAATTTTTATAAGCACATCGTAGCTTTCAATAATTCCGGTTACATCATTTACCATAGCTTCTTTAAAAGCTTCGCCACCATCTGGTGCAGGGGCAGCTTTTATTTCATCCCTTTTCTGTTTCGCAAAATCTCTAAATGTTATCAATTTAGCGGTGGCATCTCCGGTGGTATCAGCCTGCATTTTATTTACTTTGGTCATAAGCTCCTGCTGAATACCCACCATTTTTTCATTGTAAGCCAGCGCATTTTTTCCTTTGCAGGAAACCATTGTAATAATTACGGCAGCCAGTAAAAGTTGTTGTAACAATTTCATATGTTGTTTTTAAGGTTACTTTTTTAATCCAATTTCACGTAAGCGTTCATCTAAATATTC
>JAGVCC010000167.1 GCA_020059395.1 Chitinophagales bacterium
ATCGGGACAAATACCTGTTTTAAAATCTTGTTCATTACTGCTACCAGTGCATGCTTACCTGTTTTTCCATTTGCACGTAACAGTTAACACAGTGTCTTGCACGCCACATTGGCTTTAATGGCATTCATAACTGCCCATGTTCAGCACATCACGTAAATTGCTCACCTATGTTCGAGTACTCACGAATGCTTTCTTCGCCGGCAGGTATTCGCCACCGTTCTTGTCCCCCTCGACTGCCTTAGCTATTGAACGGCTGATAAATAAAGCCCAGCTGCGATAAATCAAGCTTGTCTGCAAAGGCGTCTATAATCCGCACTGCATTGTCTGCTGATAACTGATGTTCTAAGGTACTGAAGTAGCTTTGATACTAATTTTTGCCTGTTATGCATTGTATAGATTTTTTACTGCAAAAAAAATACGAACTTTTGTGCTATCAACATTGTGTGTATATTTGGAAGATGTTTTTTGCACAAACTCTCATTATGGGCAACCCTGCGTTACTACACAGACAACATTATGACCAACGATATTATAATCAACTCAATTAAACAAATCACTGGGTTTTCGGACACAGAATTGGATATAGTTTTGAAGCACTTTGAAACAAAAAGTATAAAGAAAAAAACCATTCTATTACAAGCGGGAAGAACAGCGAAAGAAGTTTACTTTATTCTCAAAGGTTGTATTCGTCTATATTACGTAAGGATGGAGAGGATATTTCTGGCTACTTTTTTACGGAAAAAATGTTTACTGATGCTTATGACAGTTTCATTTCTCAAAAGCCAAGCAGACATTCTATTGAAACTATAGATGACTGCCAAATGCTTGCAATTCCTTACACAGCATTTCAAGAACTTTTTATTGAATTTCCAAAAATGAATGAGTTTGTACGAAAAGTTTTAGAAGAACGATTTGTATCATTACACGAATTACCTACCTCTCAACTACTTGACAGTCCAGAAGAACGATATTTAGATCTTCAAAAGACCAGACTTAATTAATAGAATACCACAACATCAAATAGCTACCTTTTTAGGTATAACCCCCGTGTCATTAAGACGCATTAGAAATAGGGTTATTAAAAAGTAGCCTTTTCGTTTCTTATCTTTTGTTATCACTCTGACTGCAAGGGCGGTTCTACTTTTGTGCCATCAATTGATAATTAAAAAACAAAATGGAACGAAGAAAATTTATCAGCCACACAGGTAAACTAACTGCTTTAACTCTCGTAGGCACAAGTTTACTAAACGATAAGATATTTGCTTCTCAGCCAACTTTATCAGACAATCAATTACTAACCCTTAAAAACAATGGTGCAATAACAATGAGCCCAATATGCCCAAATTTCAATACAACTTATTTTTCAAAAGGAAAAGAAATAAAAGTTCACGCCATTCAAACAGGACAAATTTCCGTAAAAATTAATTTTCTAAATAGAAAAGGAAAAGGTCTTTTTTCAAAAGCTAATATTTTATTTGGGCATAAATTTGCCGACTTTATGCCAATTTGGGTGTGGGTAATTGAACATCCAGAAGGCATTTTTATTATTGATACAGGCGATATTGAAGAAGCTGACCATAAAGATTTTTACAAACAAGAAAACTTTGACTCAAAGTTTAATTTGTTGGCAATGACTAACAAAAGAAAAATCACAAAAGACGATGAAATCAATAATCAATTATCCAAAATAAATATTCAACCTGAGCAAATTTCAAAAGTAATTCTTACACATTTACATGGCGACCATACTGATGGTTTGAAATTTTTTCCAACCAACGATATTTTAGTAAACGAATTAGAACACAGACATTCATACGGAAACTTACCTATAACTTATCCGAAATGGTTTAAACCAACCCTTTTAAATTTTTCAAAAGATCGTGTAGATATTTTTAATGAAGGATATTCAATAAAAAATGTGAAGATTTATGGTTGGTTCCTTCGCAAGGACATACACACAATCACTGCTCTGTATTATTCAAAACAGATAATGAGCACTTACTATTTGCAGGAGACACTTCTTATAATCAGCAACAACTCTTAGACAACGTATTTGCAGGTTCAAATATTAACATAAAAAAATCACAGGATACTTATCAAGTAATAAAAAAATATGCAAAAAAATACAGGACAATTTATTTGCCATCACACGACCATTTATCAGGACAAAGATTACTAAATAGAGGATTATTATTTACAACCTATAATATTTAAGCTAAACAACGGTTGTAAGAAGTGGAGTTGACGAAAATTTTGCATAAAAGAAATTTTATTTTACTTTTTTATGTAATTTTGAAATCTTCCATTACTTGATTTAAATAATTCAGTATTTGCAAATTATATCAGCGTACGTTTGGGTTAATCATTTCAAATGTCCCACCTTTGCCAAAGGGTAAACCGCCGGACTGTGAAAAAAAAGCTGTTTATTTTTCAAACATTTAAATTTTTTTCTTCAAAACTTAGTTTTCTCACAGCATGCCGTTGGTAGCATTTTAGAAAACCACATAAACAACATTTTCGAAAAAAATAAAAATATGCACAATAATTTAATTCAGACACTGAACTACATTGTACCATTAGAAACAAACGAAGTCGATTTTTTAAAAAATGCCTTCAAAGTAATTGAAATAAAAAAAGGCGATTTTTTTCTTAAAGCTGGAGACTTAAATAATCAGGTGGGTTTTATACAAAAAGGACTTATCCGTTATTTCGTTTATAAAAATGAAGAAGAAGCTACTTTAGAATTTAGTAAAGAGGGAGAATTTGTAGCAGAATATCAAAGTTTAGTTCAAAAAAGCGAGTCTATTCAATCCATACAAGCAATAGAAGACACCACAATGCTTGTTATGACAAGCGATGACTTACAAAATCTTTATGCCAACTTCAAAAATGGGGATAAAATTGGACGGATTGTAATTGAACATAGGTTTAATGTTTTGGTTAGTCAACTGATGTCTATTTATATGCATAACCAAGAGCAACGTTATTTACAGTTTATAAAAACTTACCCAGATTTATTACAAAGAGTACCCCAATACCATATAGCTTCTTATGTTGGTGTAAAACCACAATCCTTAAGTAGAATAAGAAAAAGGTTTACTAAATAGATTTATTAACTTGGGTGTATCAATAAATCATCTTGTATTGAATATTTTTGCTCAAACCTAATAATTCATAAAATAAACAAGATATCCGTGATTCTTTATTTTGCTATTTTGACTATTTATAATACCAACTTTAGAGCTATTTCAGTTTGGGAATAAAAATTCCTACCCAAAAGGGTTTTGCATAGTAGGGCCGAAGCGCTAAATTCAACTTTTAGTATGCTATCAACATTTGTGTAAGACCGAAATTGGTACTTCGAAAACCCCGCCTTCAAGAAGCCGCATCTGTCAACCTGTAAAAGCAAAAAACAATCATTCGTAAAGAAATCAAAAATGATAAACAAAAAAATAGTAGTACTATTTGCACTACTTTCAAGCATAACAATCAAAATATTTTCACAATCCAATACGCTGAAAGTACAAAAAAATCAATTCGGGATATTTTATGGCTACAATCAAGGGTTTTTGAAAGACCATATATTTTCTGATTTAAATTACAGTACAAAAGGACTTAAACGGGGGTTGCATTATAGACATTTAAACCCTAATGGTAAAAATATGTTTGAAACAAATTTTTCTTTAGAAGGTGGAAAATTGAAAACAGAATATGCAGATTATTTTAAAAGCGCCTATATATTGGCTAATATCAACATTGCATTTTTAAGAAAAATAGGCAATGTGGATAATAATAAATTAAAATTGTATTTAGGGGGAAAATTCAAAACCCAAATACAATACCTAGACTGGAATGATCAAAACACATTCAGTTATATTGCCACTCACGGAGTTGCATTGCAATCAAGTTTGTTTTACCATCTAAAACCTAAACATAAAATCGAAACGTCACTTTCTATTCCAGTGTATCAACTATTAGCCAGACCTCCATACAATGGAATTGATAATTTTATTACTGAAAATGAAGACAATATTTCTGAGCTAATTTTTACAGGCAAACCAACAACTGTAAATAATTATTTAGCATTTACTTGGGCAACAAATTATACCTATGAGTTGAGCAATAGATTTAATATAAATCTATCCTATACATTGAACTACGAAAGGCTGTTTGACGAACACAAATTTATTCAATTACAAAACCTATTAACCTCAAGCATAAATTACAAATTTTAAGAAATGAAAAATAGTATATTTTTAGTAGTACTTGCGTTAATTTTCACCTCTTGCAAAAAGTTAGTATTAGGCGATGAGCCACAAAATAATCCAAACGCAGTTTTTGAAACTTTATGGACAGATTTTGATGAACATTATAGTTTGTTTGAAGTGAGAGGCACAAACTGGAATAGCTTAAAAAAAGTATACCAATCGCAAGTAAATATCACAACATCTAAGACTCTACTTTGGAGTGTTTTAAGTAATCTAATTGAAAATTTAGACGATAGCCATACTGTTCTATATGATGAAAATGACAGTAAATTTTATATCTCAGGTTATAAATACAACGAGCAATCTAAATTAGAATTTGATAAATCATTAGTTATTTCCAACTATTTAGATTACCATAAAGAGATTGCAACAGAGAAGAAATTATCTTATGGAAAAGTAAAAAACAAAGATATTGGTTATATTTATTTGGGTGCGGAAGCTGGTGAAAACCCCAATAAAATAGATGAAATAATAGATACTTTAAAAAACCATAAAGCCATAATATTGGATATGCGACAAAATATAGGTGGCGATGATAAATATGGCAAAAGAATAGCTGGCGTTTTTGCAGACAATGAAAAATTGGTATTTACCTCACAAACAAGAAATGGGAAAGGTCATAACGATTTTGATAGCCCTACAAAATATTATTCTAAGAAACAAGGCGATGAACAATTTTTGAAACCAGTAATTGTATTAACCGATAGAAGAACTATAAGTGCTGGCGAAGTAACGTTGCTTTATTTAAAAACATATAATCAAGTAATACAAATTGGAGATACAACAGCTGGCGATTTTTCGGATGTAAGCAATAGAAAATTTTTGCCAAATGGTTGGAGTTATCAATATTCTATAAAAAAATATTTGTTACCCAACGGAAAAAGTTTGGACGGAATAGGACATATTCCTGATGTTTATGTTAAAAACACACAAGCCGATATGGTAGCCAAAAACGATAAAGTAATTGAAAAAGCAATTGATTATTTATGGAAAACTTATGGAATAAAGTAAAAAACAACAACCAAGGGTTTTGCAAAAACGGGGCATAAGTTCCAAACTAAACATTTGTACTACTATCCACATTTATGGTTTATTGAGCATTGTGCTTCAAATTCTACTTCTTCGCAAAGGCCCAAACCGTTGCTTGCAAGCGTACTTAGACACTCTAATTACATTTATAAATATATGAAAATAAATAAAATTTTATTCTTGGTTTTAATAGCAATACAGGCTATTAGTTGTTCTGCACAGTCACCTGACAAAATTCTTGATAAAACACTATCAAAGATTTATCAAGAATCAAATTTTCCAGGGTTTGCGGTTACTGTTATAAAGACCGACTCTACCCTATTTGCAAATAGCTATGGATATGCGGATAAAATAAAAAAAGCACCCTATACATTAGAAACAATTCAACCTATAGCTTCAGTAAGCAAAACTTTTGTTGCTTTAGCTTTAATGAAATCTATGGAACTTGGTTATTTTACACTTGAAACGAACATAAATGAACTTTTACCTTTCAAAGTAATCAACCCAAATTTTCCGAATGATATAATTAAAGTTAGGCATCTTGCCACTCACACATCATCTTTAATAGACAATCAAAAAATATGTCTTAACGAGACTTATCAATTAGGTAACAAGCCAACTATTGAACTTGGTAAATTCTTAAAAGATTATTATAGTAAAGAAGGAAATTTTTACAATTCGCAAAACTTTGATAATAAAAATATTGGTACAAACTATTCTTACAGTAACATCGCCACAGCTTTAATGGCTTATATTATTGAATATAAATCAAAAATGCCTTTTGATGAATTTACCAATAAATATATTTTCCTACCATTAAAAATGAACAGTACAGAGTGGTTTTATAATAAAAAATACGATGACAAATATGCTACTCTATATGAAGTTAATGAAATCGAAAACCCACTTCAAGAAAAAGTATTAAATAACGATAAAAGTTTGAAAGCGTATTGCTCTATAACATATCCAGATGGCAGTTTGAAAACATCTGCCAACGACCTCACAAAATTTTTAAAAACGATGATGAGAGGTTATTTTAATATTGATACAGCTATTGTCGGCAAACAGTCTTATGAAACTTTATTTGCAAAACAATTTAATGAAAAGAATATGCCGACTAATATGGACAAAAAAGAACCAAATAGAGGAATTTTTTGGTCTTATTCGAAAAAAGGAAGTATTAGGCATACAGGAGACGACCTTGGCGTATTTTCATTTATTTCTTTTAATCCAATTACAAAAGTGGGTGTAGTTATGACGTTAAATGCTCGACTTGATGGAGGTGAAAATCATAAAACAGTTGGTTACTTTATGAAAGTTATTGCTGCATTGGACAGTTTTGAACAGGCAATAAAATAGAAAAACGCCAGCAGGCAACATGAACCCTAGTAAAAAGCCAAGCAAAAATTAACTTTTTTTAGGCTTTGGCTGAGCAATAATTTGGTTGATACAAACAGATGTTCTTTTATCTTCAATAGCGCCAGTTTTCCGCTTTAGCGGGCGACTGTTGCTATTATAATATCAGCTGTTTTTAACCGCCGCATACGCTTACAATAATTTCCTAAGCAGTAACAATTTAAAAACCTTCACCCAGCCAACTCTCATTAACTACACCGCCTGGTATTACAAATTGTGCCATTCTTGTTTCATCTGCAACCGCCGCATTGCATTACCCACAATATTTTTATCTTTAACCCAATGGCAACAGACATTTTATTAAACATTCTCACAAAAATGAAAGCGCTGCAACCGGCATCGGCCTTTATCGGCAGCCTGTACGACAGTTATTGCAACCGTGGCGGTTTAAGCCGCAAGCAATTAGAGGGCCTGCTGGATAAAATGAAAAAAACGGCGGACGTACCGCAGGCAAGCATAGCCACAGTGGAAGCGCTGATTTTAAAAAAACCGGTAAGGGAAAAATCTAAACCCAGCATTACTGCCTTGCCTGTTGTAAAAGATGCAACACCGGGCATACTGATGGCAGACATTTTAACCAAATACCCTTTACACAAACGGATATTATTTTTAAAAAGTAAATACGACAAAAACGAAGCAATGCTGCCGGCAGAACTTACAGAAATAAAAAAACTGCACAAGCTACTACTGAAACTTTAATAGTACCCTTATACCTGCTGGCCATTTTTAAAAGCTGATGCATTAAACAGATGCTGCAGCTGGCAAAGACTATTATGCTGGCTCAGCAGCCAAAAATTCCTGCTCAGTACTTTTTAGTTTACGCTGTTTTTTTATGCGGTTACTTTTACGGTATAAAAAATAATTTATGAAAAAGATATTATTCCTGCTGTCATTTGCCACCGTTATTATGAGCAGTACCTGCTCTAAATCCAATGATGACACACCAGTGTCGTCTTCTCAAAATATACCAGCCTCGCAGGTGCCGGCTGCAGTTACCAGCGCTTTTAACGGCCGCTACCCTGCTGCATCAGGCCAAATAGAATGGGAAAAGGAAGATGGCAATACGTACAAAGTAAAATTCTTTATAGGCAGTCAGCGTAAGCAGGCCTTGTATACAGCCACAGGATCGTTCATTTCCGAAAAAAATATTTAACCAGCCGGGCTCCGGCAAGTTATTGAAGCGTAATTCATTATCCTTACTTTTAAAAAACTCCGCTGTGTACAGTGCGGAGTTTTTTGTTTTTTATACCCTGTTGCGGCACTTAAAACAGCGTAATTAACACAAGAACAAATACAGAAAAAATCGGGCAGTTTTGCGCTGTGTTCCGGCAAGGCAGTGTTGTACTTTTATAGTGTTGTTAATCCTCAAAAAAAATCACTATTATGAAAACTATTTTTACACTTATCGTAACTGTAATTTTATTGGCATCATGTGCCCGTTCCGTTTCTATCCATCAGGCCGCAGGCGGCAGCTATAAAGGTGTACGCAGCGTGCGGTAAAACCATTTGCAGTAGTTGCGGCAGTTGCACCATTCATACATTTTACTCCGGTATTTCAATGCGGTAACGTACATTTGAAAAATGGGTGCACAACTTGCCATTCTACTTAATTCCCTGCGGTTAACACTGCAGGAGCTTAAAGTAAATAAACTGCGTACGGCATTAAGCCTTACGGGTGTGGCCTTTGGCATCTTCTGCATTATTGGTGTACTTACCACCGTTAACAGTTTAGAAAGAAATATTCAAAACGAGGTAAAAAGCCTAGGCAGCAACACCATTTATATTGACAAGTGGGAGTACAGCGGCGGGCCAGACAACCCCTGGTGGAAGTACCGGGCAAGGCCAGATATGAAGTATGAAGAAGCAGGACTTATAAAACAGCTTAGCAGCCTGCTTGATGATAATGCTTATTTAATGCAGGGCCGTGGTAATGTATCCTTTCAAAATAATTCCCTCAGCAATATTACCATCTACGGTATTATGGAATCGCAAATAAAAATTCAGCCTATTTTTTTCAGCGATGGCCGGTACCTTTCTCAAATAGAATTTAATAATGGCAGCAACAGTGCTATTATTGGCAGCACGGTGGCCGAAGAATTATTTGGCAGCCCCGAAAGGGCGGTTGGCAAACAAATAGAAGTAAACGGCCGCCGCATAAACATTACAGGCACCATTAAAAAAGAGGGTAAAAATTTCATCAGCTGGGATTATGATAATTGTGTAATGCTGCCTTACAATTATTGCAAAACAATGTTCAGAGAAGAAAACAGCCGGCCCATAATTATTGCCAAAGGAAAAGAAGGGGTATCATCTCAGGCATTAATAAACGAGTTACGGGGTGTTATGCGCAGGCTGCGCCGCCTATCCCCCACTCAGGAAGACAATTTTTCGCTTAACAGTGTGGAAGCATTTAGCAAAGCAATTTCCGACTCATTCGTAACCATAAATATTGTGGGTGCAGTTATTGGCGGCATTAGTTTAATTGTAGGCATGTTTGGTATTGCCAACATTATGTTTGTTACAGTTAAAGAACGTACACCGGTTATTGGCTTAAAAAAAGCCATAGGCGCAAAACGCAGCAGCATATTATTTGAATTTTTACTGGAGGCTGCATTACTTTGTGTTATTGGTGGTGCCTTTGGTTTGCTTTTTGTGTGGTTAATGAGTTTTGCATTAACAAATGCGTTTAACTTTCCCATATTTATATCTGTGCCAATGCTTATTGGCAGCATTGTTATTTGTATTGCTGTAGGTATTATTGCCGGTATTATTCCGGCAAGGCGTGCCGCCAAAATGGATGCGGTTGCAGCAATACGAAGTAAATAAAAAGCCCGTTAAACATAGTTTTGGAACATCTTAACAGGCAAAAAACCACCTTGCAATATAAGTTACACCCATAAATGTAACCTGCGCATTACTCACTGTTACCAGTAACGGCAGCCTTCATAACTTCTTTGGGCTGCATATTTTTTAGATACTTTTTTTGGGGCACTGCAACTGCTGCGGCATTTTTTCTGCCTGCAATAATCTGTGCAGCCTCCTCTTTAATTGACAGGTTTAGTACCGGGGTTGTGCTGGGTTTTGTGCTTGCATAATATACAGCGTGGCGTACAGTATCTGTTTTTCCTGCTTTGGTTTGTGCAGTTACGTGTACGCTGCAAAAGATCATGCTGGCAAACAATAATCTTTTCATCGTTAGTTATTTTCAGCAAATTTATTTTGGCAGCATCAACATTGAAAAAATGAAGGTGTTGTTAACAAGTGTTTAGTAATTATTAATGCAGTTCTAATATTAAACAGCATTTAACTTTTCCACTTAAATACTGTTGTTGTGTATAATTATTTTTGGGAAGTATTATTGAGTATTCGTTAAATTTGGTACAGATGCGTTGGAAGTACCAAACAACATTTTATCACTTAAAGTGCTGCCCCAGGAAAACTAACCCTGATAACAGCATGATAAACTTTGAAAACTTTGACAGAGACAATTATTAACCTTGAAACCGTAAACCCTATTGAGTTTTTTGGAGTAAACAATGGAAAGTTAGAGCTTTTGAAAAAGAAATTTCCCCTCTTAAAAATCCTTAGCCGTGGTACACAGATAAAATTAAGCGGCGCCCCCGAACAAATTACCGGCGCCAAAGAAAAGATTGAACTGATATTGCAGTACCTGGAACGTAACGGCCACATGAGCACCAATTACTTTGAACAGATTTTGGGTGGTGATGATGAAAAAGTGATTGATAATTTTATGGACCGCAATCCGAATGATGTGCTGGTATTTGGCCCTAATGGTAAAACAGTAAGGGCCCGTACATCAAACCAAAAAATGATGGTGGAAGCCTGCGACAAAAACGATATTGTTTTTGCCATTGGCCCTGCTGGTACTGGCAAAACCTACACCGCTGTTGCATTGGCGGTAAGAGCTTTAAAAAACAAAACGGTTAAAAAAATTATTTTAACACGTCCTGCGGTAGAAGCTGGTGAAAGCCTTGGCTTTTTACCCGGCGATTTAAAAGAAAAAATTGACCCTTACCTGCGCCCTTTGTACGATGCACTGGATGATATGATACCCGCCGATAAGCTGGGCTATTATATGACCACCCGTACAATTGAAATTGCACCATTGGCTTACATGCGTGGCCGCACATTAGATAATGCATTTATTATTTTGGATGAAGCCCAAAACACCAACGACCTGCAGATTAAAATGTTTTTAACCCGTATTGGGCCAAGTGCAAAAGCCATCATTACCGGCGACCCTACTCAAATTGATTTACCAAAAAATCAGCAGAGTGGTTTATTTAAGGCTACCCGTATTTTAAAAAATATAAACGGCATAGCGCACATTGAACTTGATGAAGAAGATGTAGTGCGCCACCGCCTGGTAAAATCCATTATTAAGGCGTACAATAAATTTGATGGAAAAGAAGAGCCGGAACCCAAAAAGACTATGTAGTTTTGATTATGTATTTTAGTACACATACAATGAGGTGGCTTATCAGCTGCCTCATTTTTTTTACAGCCTGCGGTAATAAGAAGCAACCAGGCCAACTGGTAATGTCTCATCAGGATTCTGTAAACCAAGAAAAACGTATTGCAGCTGCTTTTTTAAAAATTAACACTGTAATGCCTATTATAAAAACAGGGGATTTAATTGTACGCACAGGTAACGACTTTACCAGCGAAAGCCTGCGTAACTTAAACCAGCGTGACCAAACGTATTCGCATTGCGGTATTGCCAGCGTAGAGTATGACACCGTTTATGTGTACCATGCACTTGGCGGGGAATTTAATCCGGACCAAAAGCTGCGCAAAGATCTTTTTACAGTGTTTGCAGAACCATACAGCAACAGAGGAATTGCCATTTACAGACACAACCTTACAACAAATGAGACAGACAGCGTTGCAGCCACGGCAAAAAAAATGTATCATAATGGTGTGATGTTCGACATGAAGTTTGATCTGCAAACCGACGACCGCATGTATTGCGCCGAGTTTGTTTATAAGGCATACAGAGCTGGTACAAACGGAAAGCTTGCTTTTAACATCAGCCGTATAGACAGTTTTAGTTTTGTAGGCGTAGATGACTTGTTTTTACTGCCGCAATGCGCCCTGCAAAAAAAGATTTTGTATTAGATGATAAATCGTAAAAAAATAAAATTACTTTTACCCCCTAAACTATAAAAACATTTTTATGAAAAGAATTTTAATGGCAGCTGCAGTATTAGCCACAGTAACATTTGCTGGGTGTAATGCAGGCGGCGGCGACCCCAAAGCGGTTTTACTTGCATTTTTTGAAGCCATGGGTAAAAAAGATTTTGTTGCTGCAAAAAAGCTGGCAACTAAAGACAGCGAAAGCATGTTCAGCATGATTGAAATGGCAGCAAAAATGGGCGGTAAAGAAAACAAGAGCGACATGAACTTTGAAAAGGACAAAATGATTTTTGGCGAAGCAAAAATTGATGGTGACAAAGCCACTGTTGAAGTAAAGGATAAAGAAAAAGGTGAGGGCATAAATTTTACAATGAAAAAAGAAGGCGGCAGCTGGAAAGTTGCTTTTGACAAGGCATCTATGATGCAGATGGGCATGGAAAAAATGAATGAAAAAGGAATGGACACCAATGCTGTATTAGACAGTGTTAGCAGCGGACTGGATAAGCTAAAAGATATAAACATGGATTCGCTTACAGATAAATTGAAAGAAGGCGTTGATAAATTAAACGAGAATAAAGGCAAAATTGAAGAAGCAGCCAAAAAGCTGGAGGAAGCAGCTCAAAAAGTAAAACAGTAATAACTTAAAATACTATTTTAAAAGCGCCTTTACTAACAAGGCGCTTTTTTATTTTTCATACGCTTAAAATGTTTTTACCTTTAAACTATGATAAAAAGTTTTACCATACTGCTTATTGCAGCAACAGTATACAGTTGCAGCGGCAACACAAAAAAAGAACCGGTAACAGATACTGATGTTGCTACCGCTTTTATAAGAGCATCGCTGGACAATGACTTAAAAACCGCTGCCAAATTTGTACTGCCCGATGATACCAATGAACAGTATATGCAAACATTTAACCGCATGTTTGCACAAAAAGACAAAACTGAGCTGGAAAAATACAAAGCGTCTGAAGTGGTTATTGATGAATTAAACCCCGAGTCTGACTCTGTGCATACTGTAATATATTCCAACACCTATACTAACAAAAAAGACAAATTGAAACTGGTTTGGAAAGGCGGCCGCTGGCTGGTTGATTTAAAATATACGTTTAACCAAAACGGACAATAGATGCTGCTTAAAAATTTTTTACTGGTAGGTTTGGGCGGTGCTGCAGGCGCTATGCTGCGCTATGCTGTATATGTGCTGTTTCCGGTAAAGGATTTTCCAGTTGCGACACTGCTGGTTAATATAATTGGCAGTTTTATTATTGGTGCTGTAATTGCTTACAGTAACAGCCACGAAACATTTTTAAACAACTGGAAGCTGTTTTTGGCAACAGGTATTTGTGGCGGCTTTACAACATTTTCTGCATTTAGTGCAGAGAATATTGCGTTGCTGCAAAATGGTAAATACAACCTGGCTTTTATTTATATACTTTTAAGTGTGGTATTGAGCATTTCAGCAGCCTGGCTTGGTTTTAAAATCATCACTAATAATTAATAACTTATTTATGTACGTACTTCACCCCTGGCATGGTGCCGGTTATGGCAGCAAGGCGCCACAAATTGTAAACGGACTTATAGAAATACCGCAAGGCAGCAGAGCAAAGTATGAAATAGATAAAACCACCGGGCTGCTGAAGCTGGACCGTGTTATTTATTCTTCGTTTCACTACCCGGTTAATTATGGTTTTATTCCGCAAACATTGGGGGAAGATGGTGATCCGCTGGATATACTGGTTATGTGCAGCGAAAGTATTCAATCGCTTTGTTTAGTGCAGGCTACCGTAATTGGCAATATGCAAATGATTGACAATGGTGAAAAGGACGACAAGATTATTGCAGTGGCCACCAAAGACCCAGGTGTAAACCATTTTACTGACGTAAACGAACTGCCGCAGCATTTTAAAGCCGTACTTAAAAATTATTTTGAAAACTATAAGGTGCTTGAAAATAAAGTGGTGGAAATTGATGAATTTCAAAATAAAGAGGCAGCCTATAAAGTTATTAATGATGCCATTGAGCTGTACAAAACAAAATTTGCAAAATGACCATTAAACCAAAATTTATGGATACGCAAACAATACTTATTGTAATAATGGTAGGTGTAGCAGCAGGCATATTGGGTGGATTGGTCGGCGTAGGCGGTGGTATTATAATTGTTCCTGCATTGGTTTATTTTTTGGGGTTTAGCCAAAAAACAGCACAAGGCACATCGCTTGGGTTAATTATGCTGCCAGTAGGTATATTGGGCGTATTGCAATATTATAAACAGGGCCATGTTGATTTTAAGGTAGTGTGGGTTTTGGCAATTGGTTTTTTAATTGGCAGTTTTTTTGGGAGTAAGATTTCGCTGGGTTTGTCTCAGGAAGCTGTAAAAAAAACATTTGCTGTATTAATGATATTAATTGCCGTTAAAATGCTTTTTTTTGATAAAGCCCCAAAAAAATCGGGTAATGCATTTAAATCAGCAGCACCAAAGCGCATTGATAACACCTGATATTGTTTAAAACGGCACTGGTTAAAATAAAAAAAGGGCCAGAATAGAAATTCAGCCCCGCTTTTTATCCAATATCCTATGAAAAACCAAACATAAGACGATGAAAGTGCTTGAAATGTTGCAAACGATATGTTAACCAGGCAACTTTTTTTTAGAACCCTGGTTTTAAGCCATAAAAAACGGGCAATGCTAAAGCATTGCCCGTTTTTGTAAACTGTAAATATTATATTTTTTACAAACCGAAAAGGCCCGTATTTAACAGTTGCAGTGTTTGCTCTTTATGCTGCCTGTCAATAAGCAAGGTTACATTATGTTTACTGCCTCCATAGCTTACCATCCTTACAGGTATAGGTTCAATCGAGTCAAATAGTCTTTTCATCACATCTTTCGTTTCTTCAATTTCATTACCTACTACAGATACTAAAGTTTGATTACTGTCTATTTCTACAGTGCCAAAAGGCTCCAGTTCTTTAATAATATCTTTTAAAAAAACATCGCTGTCGATAGTTACAGAAACGGCCACTTCGCTTGTAGTTACCATATCAATAGAAGTGCGGTATTTTTCAAACACTTCAAATACTTTACGTAAAAAACCATAAGCCAGTAACATGCGGCTGCTCTTAATACGGATAGCGGTAATACCATCTTTTGCGGCAATAGCTTTTGCACCCACACTGCCGGCTTTTTCGGTAATTAATGTACCCTTTGCAGTTGGCTCCATTGTATTAAGCAACTTTACAGGCACATTATAAAATTGCGCCGGCCAAATACTGGCAGGGTGTAAAATTTTTGCACCAAAATATGCCAGCTCCGCAGCCTCATCAAAACTTAATTGTTCAATAGGGTATGTTTTTTTAACAATGCGTGGGTCGTTGTTGTGCATACCATCAATATCTGTCCATATTTCGCAGGCACTGGCGTTAATAGCAGCGGCTATTAAAGAAGCGCTGTAATCACTACCGCCACGTTTTAAATTATCTACTTCGCCTTTTGAATTACGGCAAATATATCCCTGTGTTATGTACAATTTCTTTTCGCCCAGCTGCTTCAGCATTTGCGACAGCTTCACTTTAATAGTACCCACCTGCGGCTCATCGTAACTGTCTATCGTCATAAATTCCAGCGCCGGTAAAAAGGCGTGGTCAATATTATGTTCTGTAAGATAAATGCAAAACAGTTTTGTACTCAGCAATTCACCCTGTGCCAAAATATCTTTATTCAATGCTTCGCTAAAAGATATTTTAAGAATGATGTACAAAAACTCGAAATGCTCCTGCAATACTTTGTTAGCGCTTTCTAATGCGGCATCTGTTTTAAGCAGGCTTTTTACAAATTCTTTATAATGATTTTCTAATTTTTCAATAAACTGTTTTGCTTCGTTTTTATTAGCAGAAGCCATTGCATTACTAATTTCCACCAAACTGTTGGTTGTACCGCTTAATGCAGATAACACTACAATTTTTTGTTCATTATCAGCCGTTATTAACTGGCTAACCTGATGCATTCTCTCGGCCTTTCCAACGCTGGTGCCGCCAAATTTCATTATTTTCATTTTCCCCTCCCCCAATACCGTTTTTACGGTAATTTTTAGTGAATAATTGTTTTAAAAAATTTTTGCAAAAGTATTTTATGTGCAGTGCTGTACCAAAACTAATTATGCAAACGAAACCGCAAACCGCTCCCCTGTTTTTATCAAATCTTCCACCACCACATCCAAAATTGGAATACCATTTTTCATCCGTTCGGCTTCCATTTCTCTTTCAGGGTCGCCGGGTATTAAAACCTTTTCTTCTCCGGCAATAGTTTTTGCACTGCGAAAGCGTTGTATCCAGTTATCCATATTGGCTTTAAATTCATCTGCTGTGCGGAAAGCATCTATACGCATGGCACCAAAAAAATGGCCAATGCCTTCACCCGGCATATTTTCGGGCATGGGCACATACGCAGGAAAAGGCGGCACCCAGGGCCCATAATTAGCACCGCTGAGTACAGCAGAAAAAATATCAACTATTGCACCCAGTGCATATCCTTTATGGCTGCTGTGCTCTCTGTCGCTTCCTAATGGCAACAATGAGCCGCCTGTTTTTAATTCATTGGCATTGGTACTGGCAGTTCCTTCTTTTGTTTGCACCCAGCCCATTGGCGTATCAGCATTTTTGCGTTGTAATATTTCCAGTTTACCATTAGCCGCAGTCGTGGTGGCAAAGTCGGCAACAAAAGCCGGTTGGCTGCCAGCGGGTATTGCAACAGCAATTGGGTTGGTACCCAACATACGCTCCACAGAAAAAGTAGGTGCCACCAAAGCGCTTGCATTCGTCATGGCAATACCAATCATATCATGTTTCAGTGCCATCATAGCATGGTAACCGGCAATGCCAAAATGATTACTGTTTTTTACACTTACCCAGCCAGTACCGCAGCTTGTTGCTTTATCAATTGCTACCTGCATGGCAAAGGGTGCTGCTACTAAACCTAGCGCTGCATCTCCATCCACCACTGCAGTTGAAGGGCTTTCATGCACAACTCTTACGTTTGGTACTGCATTTACCCGTTTTGCTTCCCACAGGCGTACATAACCGCTAAGCCTTGCCACCCCATGACTGTCTATGCCTCTTGCATCGGCAGCTACTAATGCTTTGGCTGCTGTTGTTGCATCTGTTTCGCTGCAGCCCATTGCTGTAAATACGTTTTTACAAAAGGTGTACAACTGGCTGTAGGTAAACATTTTTTCCATGCGGCAAATGTAAAAAAGAAAAGCCGTTCAATTAAGAACGGCCTTGCTTGTTGCTCAAATTTACTCCTTATATGTGCAAACTTGTTATTGCCCCTCCATCATGGTATCATCATCTTTTTGTCCTTTCTTTTGTTTACGCTGTTGTTTTAGTTGCTCTTTTTGCTCTTCATTTAACAGCGCCATTGTTTTTTTAAGTTGTTCCGCCTTAAGCGCTTTTACTTTTAATTGTTTATCAGCATCACTCAGTTTACTGTCGTTCTGCACTTCATCCATTTTTACTTTACCATCTTTTCTTACCTCTTTCAATTTTACTTTTTGTTCTTTGGTAAGGTTTAGCTCTTTAAACATTTCTTTTTTTTCGCCACGGGTTTTTGTGTTTGTGTTTGCAGTACTGTCAGTAGTAGCAACTGATTTTTTACGTTGTACCTGTGCATTGGCTGTAAAAAAAATTGTGGTTGTTAATAAAGCGAAGCATATTTTTTTCATTACTTATTTTTTGTGGAAGGTAGACTTGTAGTAATACCAGAAGTTTAATTAAATATATAAAAATGTAAACCCCGCCTTTCGGCAGGGTTTAACAACGATTGCGTCCCGACAAACTGTCGGGACAGATTTGCTTGCCAGCTATTTTATCTCAAAAAGAGCATTTCTCTGTATTTAGGCAGTAACCAGTGAGCATCATCAACAATCAACTCCAGCTTATCAACATGATAGCGGATAATATCAAAGTATTTGCCTTTGATGTTATCGCAATAAGCAATAGCTCTTTCACGTGTGTCTGCAATGTCATTTGCCTTTTTCCTTTCTTCAATCATTTTCTCTACATTATCGCTCATTTGCTGTACGTAATGACTGATGCGTTCTGCAATTTGCTTTTGGTTAGCATAAGTTGTTTCGGCTAAACCAGCTTCTTTTAAGCCTTTAATGTTGTTTAATAAAACATTCTGGTATTTAATTGCAGAAGGCAATACATAAGTTGTGGCCAGTTCACCCATCATACGGGCTTCAATTTGCACTTTTTTAATGTAATCTTCCAGCATAATCTCATGCCTTGCTTCCAGTTCGCTATGCGTATATATGGCATTATTCTCAAAAAGTTTTTTAGCCTTATCAGTTATATAAGCATCTAAAGCCTGCGGTGTTGTTTTTACATTTGGCAAACCACGTTTTGCAGCTTCCTGCGCCCATGCTTCGCTGTAACCATCACCTTCAAATAATACTTTTTTACTTTCCACCACATATTTCTGCAGTATGTGCATAATAGCTACTTCTTTCTTTTCGCCACCTTCAATTAAAGCATCTACATCTTTCTTAAAGGTTTTTAAAGTTTCAGCAACAATGGTGTTTAACACCGTCATATTATTAGCACAGTTGGCAGCACTGCCTACCGCACGGAATTCGAATTTATTACCCGTAAAAGCAAAAGGAGAAGTACGGTTACGGTCAGTATTATCCAGCATTAATTCTGGTATGCTGCGGTGAATATCCAGCTTCAGCATTGCTTCATCCTGCTCATCAAACTTACCACCCACTCTTGTTTCTACCTGCTCCAGTACCTGAGTAAGATACTTACCAACAAAAGCAGAAATAATTGCGGGAGGCGCTTCATTTGCACCAAGGCGGTGGTCGTTACCGGCGCTGGCAATAGAGGCCCTTAATAAATCAGAATAATCGTACACAGCTTTAATGGTATTAACAAAGAATGTTAAGAACATTAAGTTAGTTTTTGGCGTTTTGCCAGGTGCTAAAAGATTAACTCCTGTATCAGTAGCCATGCTCCAGTTATTGTGTTTACCACTACCGTTTATGCCGGCAAATGGTTTTTCGTGCAATAACACTTTTAAGTTGTGGCGCTTTGCAACCCTTGTCATAATATCCATTAACAACAGGTTGTGGTCAACCGCAATATTTACTTCCTCAAAAATTGGCGCACATTCAAACTGTGCAGGCGCCACCTCATTATGGCGGGTACGTAAAGGAATACCCAGCTTGTAACTTTCCTGTTCAAAATCTCTCATAAAAGCATACACCCTTTCTGGTATGGTACCAAAATAATGATCTTCCAGCTGCTGTCCTTTTGCAGGCGCATGTCCA
>JAGVCC010000432.1 GCA_020059395.1 Chitinophagales bacterium
AAGAGAGAGGTTTTGTCTGATACAGTAATGGGACCAATAGAACGTACCACAAAGTTTGATACAGTAACAATAGATGGTAAAAGGCATATTTATGCTTCTGTTAAAACACCTATTACCACTATCCCTTTTGTAAAAAATCATGAATTTAATTACGCAAAACTGTTACCAAAGGGCTGGAGGGATTACACCTATATTCTCTACATACTCGTTGTAATATTTATGGTAACAGCCATTAGTAATGGCGCAAATATTACTGACGGGTTAGATGGGCTTGCCACAGGTGTAAGTGCTGTAATGGGTATTGGTCTGGGCATATTTGCTTATGTAAGTGGAAACATAAAATTTGCGGAATACCTCAATATTATGTACATACCTAACTTGGGAGAGTTGTCAATTTTTATTGCAGCATTCGTGGGCGCATGTATTGGATTTTTGTGGTACAACGCATACCCTGCGCAGGTGTTTATGGGTGATACCGGCAGCCTTGCATTAGGCGGCATTATTGCAGCGTTGGCAATTATTGTACGTAAAGAATTGTTGATACCTATTTTTTGCTTTGTTTTTATCGTAGAAAATTTGAGTGTGATGATTCAAGTTGGATACTTTAAGTATACCAAAAAGAAATATGGAGAGGGGCGGCGTATATTTTTAATGAGCCCGCTGCACCATCATTATCAAAAGCTGGGCTATCATGAAAGTAAAATTGCAGTGCGTTTTTGGATAGTAACCATATTAAGTGTGATAGTGGCAATTGTAACATTAAAGCTGAGATAAAGAATATAAAGCGCTCCTTCGGGAGTTTGGAATAAAAGTTTGTTGAAAAGCCATAACATGGATTTTGCTGTAAGGCGGTCTGCGTTTTTCAATTTTTATTTAAATCCTTTTTTGTGAAAGCCACCCAATACAACCCTATACCTGTTAAATTCTATGCTCTTGAAAAACCCTTTTTACCAGCAGAGCAGTAGAACAAAAGCTTAGTAAAAGCCCAAACTACTGAAAAACCATTTTTTATTTTTTAACAGTACATAACTGTGTGCAGTAATGAGTAAATGCATTGTGATATTGGGGGCAGGCGAAAGCGGAGTGGGCGCAGCGTTGCTGGCAAAGCAACAGGGCTATAACGTTTTTGTAAGTGATGGCGGCGCCATTAAAGCAAGCTATAAAAAGGAACTTGCAGATAACAATATTGCTTATGAAGAAGCCAATCATAATGAAGAAAAAATTTTAAGTGCGGATGAAGTGATGAAGAGCCCCGGCATACCAGAAAAAAGTGAACTGGTAAAAAAAATAAGAGCCATGGGCATACCGGTAATAAGCGAAATAGAATTTGCATACAGGTACAAGGGCAGCAGTAAAATAATTGCCATAACAGGCAGCAATGGCAAAACCACCACCACTGCATTAACACACCACATTTGTAAACACGGTGGTGCCGATTGTGCAATGGTGGGCAATATTGGTTACTCATTTGCAAGGCAGGTGGCTGTTGACCCTAAGCCATTGTACGTGGCAGAAATAAGTTCGTTTCAGTTAGATGATATTGTAACATTCCGTCCCGATGTAGCTGTATTAACCAATATAACCGAAGACCATCTGGACCGCTATGATTACAAAATGGAGAATTATATCAACAGCAAATTTCGCATTGCTATGAACCAGCAGCCGGAAGATGTTTTTATCTATTCTCTGGATGATGAAGTAACTACGAAAACACTAACCAACTATCACATTAAATCAACACTAGCCCCATTTACCATGAGTAAACCATTACCACAAGGTGCGTACCTGATGAACCAGAAACTGCACCT
Organism: Chitinophagales bacterium; assembly: GCA_020059395.1. Classification (GTDB taxonomy): domain Bacteria; phylum Bacteroidota; class Bacteroidia; order Chitinophagales; family Chitinophagaceae; genus Ferruginibacter. The sequence continues at coordinate 1,809 of JAGVCC010000432.1, forward strand.
GAAATGGAAAAGCGAAGAAATGCAGATGAGTATTGAAGACTTTGCATTAAAAGGAAAACATAATCAGTATAATAGTATGGCAGCAAGTTTAGCCGCATCGGCAGTAGACATTAGAAAAGAAAAAATAAGAGAAGCCCTGCAAACTTTTCAAAGCCTGGAGCACCGCATGGAGCCCGTGGCCACTATTAAAAATGTGGAGTTTATTAACGACAGTAAAGCCACCAATGTAAACAGCACCTGGTTTGCTTTAGAAAGTATGAAGAAGCCGGTAGTATTGATTTTAGGCGGTGTTGACAAAGGCAATGACTACTCGTTATTAACAGAGCTGGTACAGGAAAAAGTAAAAGCTATTGTGTGTATGGGTACAGACAATAAAAAAATTCATGATGTTTTTGGCGAAGTGGTTTCAACAATTGACGCAACATCTGCACAGGAAGCAGTGCAGGCAGCTTTTCGTTTTGCAGAAAAAGGAGATGTGGTACTGTTAAGCCCGGCATGTGCCAGTTTTGATTTATTCAAAAACTATGAAGACAGGGGCAATCAATTTAAAAAAGCGGTAAAGGAATTATAGCCCCCTCTATCTCTCCGCCAAACGGCGGAGAGGGAAATGGAGAAGAAAATGACGAAGATGAATTGAAAAATAAATGTTGAAATGCTTAATTACAAAAGCTAAAATAAAAAACTACAACCCGGCCTCCCTCTCTTCGGGAGAGGGACCGAGGGTGAGGCTAATGGCAAACATCATAAACATAAAAGAACTCTTTACACCAAACATTGGTAACAATTTGGCAAGCAAAACCAAAGGCGACCGTGTTATTTGGGGCATTGTGGTTATTCTTACGCTGGTAAGCTTGCTGGTGGTGTATAGCAGTACCGGTTCGCTGGCGTATAAGTACAGTAAGAGTACGGAGAGTTATTTGTTTAAGCAGCTGGCATTTATTGTAATTGGCTTGTTGGTAATTTATTTTGCTCACCGTGTTAACTACACTATTTATGCAAGGGTTGCAAAAATTCTGTATTTAATTTCTATACCACTATTAATTTACACATATTTTTTTGGTGCAAAAATTAACGATGGCAGCCGCTGGATAAAACTGCCTGTTATAAACATGACGTTTCAAACCAGCGACATGGCAAAGCTGGCTTTGTTTATGTACCTGAGTGTATTGCTAAGCCGCAAGCAAAGTGTAATTAAAGATTTTAAAAAAGGGTTTTTACCTGTTGTTACACCAGTAGTAATAATATGTTTACTAATTGCGCCGGCAAATTTATCAACTGCATTACTGGTAGGTGCCACCAGTTTTTTATTAATGTTCATAGGAAGGGTAAGTACAAAGCATATGCTGCTTTCTGCAGGCATAGCAGCAATACCTGTTGCTTTTCTATTAATACTGGCAACAAGTACTTATAATAAACAAACACATAAAGCAGATATGCCGGCAATATTTGATGCAGGCCGTGTAAAAACATGGGTTAGCCGCATTCAAACATTTATATATGCCGATAAAAATGTACAAAGTGAAAAAACCTATCAGGTTGATCAGGCAAAAATTGCCATAGCAAATGGCAGCTGGCTGGGCCGTGGCCCCGGTAACAGTGAAGCAAGAAATTTTTTACCGCATTCTTACAGCGATTTTATTTATGCCATAATAATTGAAGAGTACGGATTTTTTGGCGCTTCATTTATGGTATTCATTTATTTACTGTTTTTGTTTAGGTGTATACGCTTGTATCAAAAATGCCCTTAT
>JAGVCC010000147.1 GCA_020059395.1 Chitinophagales bacterium
GAAAAATGCAGCATCATAGAATTATTTACAAAGGAACAAACCAAAAACGTTAGCAATCAGGGTGTTTTATTCTGAATGTTAACGGGACAGTAGTGATGTAACATCGTTGTGTCACTCACTTGTACTTTTTCAGCAATAATCATCATTACAGAATTAAACTTGAATGGAAACATTAATAAAAGTAGCACAGTTTTTTTTATCGCTCTCTATACTTATTGCCCTGCACGAGTGGGGGCATTACTTCTTTGCCCGTCTTTTTAAAACAAGGGTAAATAAGTTTTACCTCTTTTTCGACTTTTTATTTCCCATGCCCAATGTGTTAAACTTTGCATTGTTTAAAAAGAAAAAAGGCGATACTGAATATGGCATTGGCTGGTTTCCATTAGGCGGCTATGTACAAATAGATGGTATGATGGATGAAACACAGGACGCCGAAAAATTAAAAACACCTCCACAACCCTGGGAGTTTCGCAGCAAGCCGGCCTGGCAGCGTTTGTTTATAATGATGGGTGGTATTTTGGTAAACGTGGTGCTGGCGTTTATAATTTATGGTATGGTATTGTGGGTTTGGGGCGAAGAAAAAGTACTGAACAGTTCCATTAAAAATGGCATTGCAGTTGGAGACAGTGTAATGTATAAAATTGGTTTTAAAGACGGAGATAAAATTGTTTCTATTAACGGTGAGCCATTAAAGTATTTTGACGATGCCCTTAAAAAAGTAATTTTAAAAGGCGAAGAAACTAAAGTTACATTAAACCGTAACGGTGCCGATACAACAATATTAGTACCCAAAAATATTTTAGGTACTTTATCAACCATGAAAATTGATAAACGTGGCTTACTTGGTCTGGCTTTTGCACCAACAATTGATTCGGTTGACAGTAAAGGCCCATCTGCGGGTAAACTGCAGGCTGGCGATAGAATTGTAAAAATCAATAACGATGCGGTAGGATATTATCACAACATCAGCCGCATTATGGAAAAACAAAAAGATTCAAGCATTGTGGTTAGTTACCTGCGTGCTGGCACAGACAGTGTACAAACTGCCACCGTTAAAATGACATCTGATAAACGTATTGGACTAGTAAAAAATCTTGATTACGACGATTTTCAAAAGCAAGGTCTGCTTCAGTTGGAAGTGAAAAAATATGGCTTCTTTGCGGCCATACCTGGAGGCGTGAAAAAAACCTGGGAAACGTTGACAGATTATATAGACCAGTTTAAGTTACTGTTTAAACCCAGCACCGGCGCTTATAAAGGTATGGGCGGCTTTGCCAGTATGACCCAGGTATTTGGTAAACAATGGAATTGGGAATTATTCTGGACACGTACAGCCATGTTCAGTATTATACTTGCCTTTATGAACTTTTTACCAATACCCATGCTGGATGGCGGTTATATTTTATTTACGCTGTTTGAAATGATAACAGGTAAAAAGGTACCAGATAAATTTTTAGAAAAAGCCAATATGATTGGTTTCTTCATCATCATTGGTTTAATGGTATTTACAAATGGTAATGATGTGTTTAGAAAAATTATGGGATGGTTTTAAATAAATTAAGAATTAAAAATTAAGAATTAAAGAATTTGGTTTCGATGTTCTTTTACAAGATTTGTATTTTCCGCATTTATAATTTTTAATTCTTAATTGAACACCCGGGGCTGACCGGTTTTGACAGCATAGTTCTTTGTAAGTGTAAGCATGTGGTGCGTTGTATAATTAGCACCTTAATCTGAATATACAAACTCTATATGGCAATACTCAGTATGCCATGGCTGCTTAATCGATAGATTAGCATCCATTAGGGCCGCCGAACAGGTTGACCTGTTACCATGTTCCGCCGCCGACTCAAAAACAAAACAGGTTGCTGCAATGGAATGATGTGACCATTGCTTAAGACCATTCTTCTAAGGTTACAGTTGGTTGGCCGGGTCCCTGCTGTTTCCCTACAATTAATAACCGGATAAACATGTAGAAAGCTTACGGCGGATATGTTTGGACCAGGGTTCGATTCCCTGCAGCTCCACAAATTTTAAACTGTTAAGCGCTGAAGTATTTTCTTCAGCGCTTTTTTAATTTTGTTTTACAATGGCAAAAGCATTTTTATTTGACTTAAACGGCACTATGGTGAACGATATGCCCTATCATATTCATGCATGGCATAAAATTTTTAACACCTATGGCGCTTTGTTTTCTTTAGAACGTACCAAGCTGGAATGTTATGGGAAAAATCAGGAAATATTTGATCGAATTTTTCCAGGCAGGTTTACTGATGAAGAAAAAAATGAAATGAGTTTTGCAAAAGAGCGGGAATATCAGCAAGCGTACAGACCGTTAATGAAACTAATTGATGGTCTCGATGTCTTTTTACAAAATGCTGCTGACAAAAAAATTAAAATGGCCATTGGCTCTGCCGCCATTATGTTTAATGTTGACTTTGTTTTGGATGGTTTAAACATACGCCAATATATAAATGCCATTGTAAGTGCTGACCATGTAGTAAACAGCAAGCCCGACCCTGAAACATTTTTAAAAGCAGCAGCGCAATTACAAATGAGCCCAGCGGATTGTATTGTTTTTGAAGACTCCCCCAAAGGTGTGGAAGCTGCAACAAGAGCAGGTATGAAAAGCGTGGTACTTACCACCATGCACACAACAGATGAATTTAACGACCCAAACATTATTTGTTTTGTGCCCGATTATACAAACGGCCTCTTTGAAAAATTGATGCAGTAGTACTCGGCAATGCCTCCTGTTTTTTATTTTTTATAAGTACATAACAAACTACCCAAACGCTTACTATTGGTAATAAAGAAATTAAAGTATAAGTAACTCCAGAAACAGTAACCGGTGTTTGTTCTTTAGCCATTATTAAAATACCATCACCAATAGGCCCTTTCGAAAAAACAAAACTCTGCGTAAAGTTCCACCCAAAATGTATAGCTGCAGGTATATACAGAGAAAATGTTTTTGCATAGCCATAAGCATACACCAAACCCATAATACCTGTAACAAAAAAGTAGATGGCCATTTGCGGTATGTTACCAAGTATGCCATAACTAAACCAATGGTATATACCAAATGCAACTGATGAAATAATAATACCTTTTACAGCACCAAACCGTTTAATTAAAATATAGAACAACACCCCTCTAAAAATCAGCTCTTCAAATAAAACTGATTTTATGTTCCACCAAATTCCTTCCCAAACAAAAGCTGCATTAATTTTGGGGTTTACTTCCCACCGTTCATTACAAAGCCATATACGCAATAAAAACCCTGATGTACAGCATAAAGCAGCAACTAAAAGAAATAGCAGAAAGTCTGCCATTCTTTGTTTTGTTGGTTTAAACCCCAATACATTCAAATGCTGTTTTTCAACAAACCATATTATTAGCCACGAAATTGCCAGTTGCACTACAATACCAATCATAATACATTATCAAATAAGTGATGAATACCGAGGAGATTTTAATTTTCCACAAACGGCTGCAACGCCTCTGCAATCTTTCTGTCGTTGCTTAACCTGGGCAATTTGTTTTGTCCGCCCAGCTTGCCTATACTTTTCATGTAATCTATAAAGCCATTCTTTTTTACAGCAGAAATTTTAAGCTCCTGCAAAATATTTCCTGCAATCAAATCATCGTAATACACATTTTTATTGCGCAGGTTATTATTTATTTTATGAGCAAACTGAGATATATCTGTTGGAGCATGTTCAAATTCAATAAACCACTCATGATAGCTCTTGCCTTCATTTTGAGTTATCATTGGTGCTACTGTAAATTCTGTAATATGCACATTATCCTCTTCAGCAGCTTTTAAAATAGCCGCCTCCACTTCTTCGCCAATTACATGCTCGCCAAAAGCTGAAATATAATGCTTGGTGCGCCCGCTTACTATTAAGCGATATGGATTGGTACTAACAAATTTTACTGTATCTCCAATATTATATCCCCATAAGCCTGCATTGTTATTTATAATTAAAGCATAGTTCTCTCCCACTTTTACATCTTTTAAACTAAGTCTTGTTGGGTTATCATTAAAAATTTCTGCCGCAGGAATAAACTCAAAAAATATTCCACTGTTGGTGTTTAACAATAAACCTTCAGCATCCTGACTATCTTGAAAAGCGAAAAAACCTTCACTGGCAGGAAACAATTCTATAGTGTCAATTTTTTTTCCAATACTTTCAATAAGTTTTGCCTTGTATGGTTCAAAATTTACACCGCCCTGCACCATCACACTAAATTCTGGAAACAATTCACCAATTTTTTTTCCACTCTTCTCCATCAGTCTGTCAAAATACATTTGCATCCATGGTGGTATGCCGCTTATCAGCGTCATATTTTGATTAATGGTTTCTGCAACAATCTTGTCCAGCTTTTCTTCCCACTCTTCAATACAATTAGTTTCGTAACTGGGCATTTGGTTACTGCGCAAATATTTGGGCACATGGTGGTTAACAATACCGCTTAGTCTTCCTGTAGGTATTCCCCCTACTCTTTCCAGTTCTGGCGAACCACTCAAAAATATTAATTTACCATCTGCAAATTTGGTGTTACCAGTTTCGGCCATATAACAAAGCAGCGCATTACGGGCTGTGTTAATATGGTTAGGTATAGAGTCTTTTGTAATAGGAATATACTTTACACCGCTTGTGGTGCCGCTTGTTTTTGCAAAGTAAATAGGCTGTCCTTTCCACAGCACATTATGTTTGCCTTCTTTAATCCTTTCTATGTAAGTTTTAAATGCCTCGTAATCTCTTATAGGAACCTGCTTTTTAAAGTCGTCATAAGTTTTGATGTTTTCAAAACCATGTGCTGCACCAAACTCTGTTTTTACTGCAGTTTTTATAAGATGATTGAAAGTGGACTGCTGGTCTTCCACCGCATGTTCCATTCCTTTTTTTATCTGCTTAGATATATAACCGGCAAAAGGTTTTGCCAAAAAAGATTTTATTGCCATTTTCCCTGTTGGGATTTTATAAGATAACTTAAATACTTTTTGCTGCCTGCATTTCTCCTTTCAAAATTAAAGGAATTAAAATGAACAAAACATGCCGTTTATCATAACTTATTTGCAATTGCATGGCCAGTCTCTTTCAAGATCAATTACTGTTACAACAACAAGATCATTTCGCTTGGGGGCAAATACAATACGTACATGTTGTTTATCATGCGTAAAGCCTTCTAATGGATAACTCTTTCCTTTTTCACTTTGCTCCACTTTGTTGTAATTAATAACACCATCTTCCAGCACTTCTTTCACTTCTGCTTCATCAATATGCCTGCACTCCATGCGGCAGCGGGCATGTTTGGTGTAAATCAGTTTCTCAGGTGTACGGTCTATTGGTTCTGCGGTATTACTTTCTTCAGCAGCTGTAGTTTTAACCGGCTCAATTTTTTCATGTATATTTTTTGGCTGCACATTACTTTTACCACGCTGGTTAGTTTTAATATACCAAAGCAATAATGCGGCTGCCACCAGTAAAATATAAGGCAAATATTTTTTAAGCATAATTATATATGCGAAAGTATATTAAAAGCAGGTGTTTACGAAAAACGGTTCATAGTTGAGATGAGTATACTATTGATAACTGATTGTAAAGCATTAATTCACTCCGCTCATGAACTATGAACCAAGAACCTTATTTATCTTTGCGCCCATGAGCAAAACCGTTGCATTACACACATTGGGCTGTAAGCTTAATTTTTCTGAAACCTCCTCGCTGGGCAGGTTGCTGGAAAACGACGGTTTTATTAAAAAAGATTTTGATGATGTGGCAGATGTGTATGTAATAAATACCTGCAGCGTTACAGATAATGCAGATAAAGAGTGCCGCCAATTAGTGCGCCGCATACAACGTAAAGCGCCGGAAGCAATGGTGGTAATTACAGGTTGTTATGCTCAATTAAAGCCAAAGGAAATCGCTTCGATTCCCGGAGTGGATTTGGTGCTGGGTGCTGCGGAAAAATTTAACATAGCACAACACCTTAAAGAAATAAGTAAAGGGGATGCTGCCAAAATTTGCAGTTGCGATATTGAAGATGTAAACACCTTTACAGCATCATACTCTAAAAACGACCGCACCCGTACTTTTTTAAAAGTCCAGGATGGATGTGATTACACCTGCGCTTTTTGCACCATACCCATGGCAAGGGGCAAAAGCCGTAGTGACAGTATTGCAAATGTTGCGGAGAATGTAAAAGAATTATCGAACAGTGGTGTTAAAGAAATTGTGTTAACAGGAGTAAATCTGGGAGATTTCAAAAGCCCCTATCCCCTAAAGGGAGAAATGCAGAAGATTGAAGCGAAGGAGCAGCGCTCTGAAAATTTCTATTCTCTTATTAAAGAACTGGATGCAGTTGAAGGCATTGAGCGGTTTCGTATTTCATCTATTGAACCCAATTTGTTAACCAACGAGATTATAGAATTTGTAAGTAACAGCAAAAGATTTATGCCGCATTTTCATATTCCTTTACAAAGCGGCAGTAATAAAATTTTGGGAAGTATGCGCCGCCGTTATAAAAGAGAATTGTATGCAGAACGGGTAGGGCTTATAAAAACATTAATGCCGCACTGCTGCATTGGTGTGGATGTAATTGTTGGCTTTCCCGGAGAAACGGATGCAGATTTTAAAGAAACTTTTGATTTTTTACACAGTCTTGATGTAAGCTACCTGCATGTGTTTACTTACAGTGAAAGAGATAACACTCATGCGTTAACAATTAAACCTGTTGTTCCGGTATCCGTGCGTAATGAACGAAACAAACAATTACGTAACTTGAGTTACCAGAAGCTGCAATACTTTACACAGCAGCATATTGGTGAAACAAGAAAAGTATTGTTTGAAGGAAATACCAAAAACGGTATGATGGAAGGCTATACCGATAACTACATTAAAATAACTGCTCCGTTTAAACAGGAGTGGGTAAATAATATTGTACCATGGACTATTTAAACGAAAAAGAACTTAATAAGTACCAGGTTACGGTTCATTTTGAAATGGATGATGCATTTATGAGTTTTGTGCCGCCGCACCGGGTATATATTAATTCTCTTATTGAAAAAAACGTAATTGATTATTATTCGGTAAGTATGGAAACACAACGCAGCTGGATGATAATAAATGCTGCTACTAAAAAAGATGTGGAAAAAATACTTACCAAATCTCCTTTATACAAATACTGGACGGTAGAGATTGACGAACTGTTTGTGTATGATGGGCAAACATACCGAATGCCTGCGCTGCAATTAAATTAGTGAGTGGTGAGTAAAAGCAATAAAAATTTCGTTTACTTAATAAAAACGATGAAGCTGATTATATTCTTCTTTACCCTATTTGTAGTTATACATAGTAATGCACAAAATTGCAACTGCACAGATGAGTTTAAATTTATTAAGAACCATATTGAAGCAAATCATGCAGGATATAATAAAAAAATAAAAGCACTTAAAGAAACAGACTATAAAAATTTTAGTGAGAAGCTGGAAGCAAACATAAAAGCTGATACAATAAATAAATATTGCTCTGCGTTTCTCAAAAAATATTTGCTTTATCTGCAAGATAATCACAGCAATATTAGTCCTTCAAAAGGAGTTTTTATAAAAGAAGAAGACACTGAAACTGTAGCGCTTTTTTTGAAAAGTTCCGATTTTTTAAATACTGAAATTATAGAACTTGACAGTAACATAAATAAGCCAAACAATGAAAATTCTATTGAGGGAATATATTTTTCTGATGAAGGTTCTTATACTGTTGCAGTAATTAAAAATAAAAATTCGATACGTGATTATGCAGCTGTAATAATAAATTCTAAAACAAAATTTTGGGTAAAGGGGCAAGTGAAATTTGAATTAAAACAAATTAACGATACTGCTTTTGAAGTTTTTACATACAACCGTTTACATGTAATAGGTTATGAAAAAGCTGTTTATACAAATAAAAGGTTATTATTAAAAAATTGGAATAAAGCAAATCAATCAATAATTATTAAAACTGAAATAGATAGAAACCTTATTCAGTTTAAAAAATTAGATAGTATCACTGGGCTGCTGAGCATACGCTCATTTAATGCTTCTTTTTCACAGCAGTTAGATTCTGCATATAAACAAATAATCCCCCAATTAATAAATTGCAAAACTTTAATTATTGATATTAGAAATAATAATGGAGGCGACGGTACAAATTTTCAAAAGCTAAGCCCGCTATTATACACGGATACAATTTTTAATGATGCAGCAGAAATTTATAATACCCCAGATAATTTAAACGCTTATCAATCTTACAGAAATAATATTTTAAAAATAAGTAAAAAAAGTTCCATTTTTACTTCTGAAATAAAACTGCTGAGAAAAAAAAATTTTTTTACATTCATACCTAACGGAAGCAGTTTCTCAAAAAAGCACTTTGCAAAAAGCAGCAGTTTTCCTGAAAAAATTGCGGTATTATACAATCGCAATACTGCCAGTACTGCTGAAGATTTAATAATAGAAGCCAGCTTTAGTAAAAAAGTAATTTTAGTGGGTGAAAATTCTGGTGGCTATACAGGTTATGGAAATGTTATGAGTACATTAACACCTTGTGGTAATGTGCTTTACTGGACTACTACCATTTGGGAAAAAGGGCAGCAATACGAATTTGTTGGAATACCCCCTCACTATTATGTGCCCGATAAAGAAACTGATTGGGTGGAGTACACAA
>JAGVCC010000232.1 GCA_020059395.1 Chitinophagales bacterium
CTGTAAAAATCTGTATAATCATCATCCTCATGTTTTTCAAAAACTGTTGTGGCCTGTGTAAACAAGGGTATGTTTTTTTCAGACTGACTGGAGATAATTTTTTGTCCGTTTACAGGTTGTGTATAGGAAAGGTATTTATTTACTGGCGGGTTGATAATTTTTGTAAAACTTAAATCGGGCCAAACAATCAGCATTGAATCAACAGCAGTGTTCTTTCCAATACCAATACTTTGGTTATAGTCAACCGAAGACTGAAAACCACGGCTGGGCATTACCTCTCTTGTAAAAATTTCTGTGCCTTTGTAAACAATAACTTTTGTGCCCACAGCAAATGTATTGTTACCAATACCTTTAACTGTTACACCAATAAAATTATTTTTTGTTTGCTCCCTGCTGTTGTTTTTAAAAATAAATGCAGGCTCGTTGGTATTACTTACTGCAAGGTCCATATCTCCATCGTTATCAAAATCTGCATAGGCAGCGCCGCTTGAAAAAGAATTTTCGGTAAAGCCCCAGTTAACACCTTCATCTGCAAACTTTAAATTACCAAGGTTTTTAAACATTTTATTTGGCACTGCAATTGAAGGTATACGGTTAACCAGTGCAGCAAGGCTTTTTTCTCCTGTCTGCATCATTTTCTCTTTTATTTCATTGGCATCAAAACTTAAAAAATCCTGATTGGTAAGGTCACGAAAAATACCGTTACACACATACAAATCATTCAGGCCATCGTTATCAGCGTCAAACATTAATGCACCCCAGCTCCACTCACTTGCATTAACACCGCTGTAAGGCGCAATGTCTTTAAAATTGCCGCTGCCATCGTTTAACTGTAAGGTGTTTTGCAAAAACTGATTAAAAAAACCATTACGTTCTTTAAGCCGGTATTGATCTATATCATCAAATGTAAGTGTGGTCTTTAGTCTGTAATCATCAGCTGGCAGCATATCGGTTGTAAAAATTTCCGATGCACCATCGTTATTAATATCTCCAAAATCTGCACCCATACTTGCATAACTGTTATGCTGCATGCGCAGCTCCAGCTCATCTTTAAAAGTTCCGTTTTTTTGGTTAATGTATAAATAGTCCCTTTCAAAAAAATCATTACTTACATATACATCCGGGTAATTATCTCCATTAACATCACCCACAGTTACGCCCAGCCCAAAACTCATTAAGGTACCATGAACGCCTGCTTGCTGGGTTACTTCTCTGTAAAAACCATTATCGTTACGGTACAAGTGGTCGCCACCTCCTTTTAAATTATCGGGTACATTCCAGTTGGAAGCAAAAACGTCCCGTTGCTTGGGGTATCCTAAACTGCTAACCGGAACCGGACTATTGTCAATTTTAAACAGGTCCAGGTCGCCATCTAAATCATAATCAAAAAAAGAAACCTGAGTAGTATAACCTGAATCTGCAAGGCCAAACGCAGCAGCTTTTTCTGTAAACGTAAGATCTTTATTATTTATAAATAACTGGTTACTGCGTAATGCTGCATTGTGCATACTGCCGGCATTGCATACAAAAATATCCAGCCAGCCATCTGCATTTACATCTGCCATTACAACGCCGGTACTAAACTGCAGTTTATCTGCAAAACCAGCTTTTGCAGAAATATCTTCAAATATGAAACCTGCCTGTCCGGCAGGCAGGTTCCCTTTGTTGAGATACAGTTTGTTACTGCCCTGATTGGCTGTGAAAAACAAGTCAGCCAGCCCGTCGTTATTTATATCTCCAGCAGCTACACCACCACCATTATAAAAGTTACGGTAGTTTAAAATATTTATAGTGTCGTTATCTTTTACTGTATTTATAAAATTAATACCGCTGTTTTTAACCTGCTCAAATAACACAGGAACTGCTGCTTTTTCTTTACAGGAAAAGAAAAAACATCCACACATTACCACTGCCCAAAAATTATATCGCCTCACTGTTATTTTTTTTGTATGCCTGCATTATTTAATTTAAACAGCGCTGGATAATCATCGTTTTGCAAAAAAATCACAAAACTACCGGTAGCATTTTTTATTAGTGCAATATCCCTTACTTCACCCTTAAGGTTAAATCCGGTTTTACGGTTTTCCTGCCATGTAAAATTTCCTTTACCATCGTTAATCAGAACTTCGCCAAAGCTTCCGTCTAATTTTTCAAACTGTGGTAAAAAGCCAAACTGGTTGCCACCAGTTACCAAATCTGCAAATCCATCATTGTTAACATCAACGGGCAGTATGGTATTTATACAACTCATCTGACTCATTACAGGCAGTTTTATAAGCGTAAAATTGCCATTACCATTGTTTATTGCCACACAGGATGATGGGTAAGTAAAATTTTTAACCAACGATGTTTTAACCATTTCTGCCGGAAACAAATCCTGTATGGCTTTAACAGCATACTCTTTATGGTGCAGATTATCTTTCTTAATAAACGGTAGCTGATCCTGTACCTCCGACTTTAAAAAAACAGGCTTGTCTTTTCCATCAATGCTGTAAGTAATTATTTTATCAATACCGCCATTGTTATCATAATCGTTCACCCATAATTTAGCCGGTGTTGCTGCGGTAGGATTCAGGTAAAAATTTTCACCAATATTACCCAGTACTAAATCTGTTTTTCCATCTTTATTTACATCAGCTGCTGTTACACACTGCCACCATCCATATTCAGAGCTGATGTTTGTTTTTACTTCTTCAAAATGGTCTTTAGTAAATGAAAATATTCTGGGTGCCATCCACTCACCAACAATTACAAGTTCTTTTTGTTTATCGCCGCTTATATCTTCCCACAAAGCTGCAGTAACCATTCCAATAGTTGACAGTTCAGGATTTTTTAGTTGGGCAATATCGTTAAAATGACCTTTCCCGTCGTTTAAGAAAAAGTAACTCTGCGGATTTTTTCCATACACACCGGGGTAACTTCTTGCACCGATAAAAACATCGGGGTAGCCATCTTTGTTTACATCATTAACAGCCGCCACTGCAATATTCATACTCATGTTAGGGAAAGCAGTAGTATTAATAGTAAAATTACCTTTACCGTCATTTGTGTACAAACGCAGTTGCAGTTCCCTGCTGTTTAATGAGCGATTGTTACCACCAGGGCAAACCAGCAAGTCTGCATCTCCATCTTTATCATAATCTAAAAAGGACACTGCCACATCTTCAAATTCAAAGTATGGCGCAAATGCTTTTTCCTCCTTTTTTTCAAAACTTTCATCAGCTTTTTGTAAATACAACTGCCCCACTTTACCCTGTGCGCCGCCAATATAAATATCTGTAAGACCATCGCCGTTTACATCTGCCGTGGCAGCTTTAGGCCCTTCACGGGAAAAAGCACGTGGCACTGTTTTCTCTGTATAAAAATCTACATAGTCATTCTCTGTATGCTTATCAAAAGTGCTTGTAACGGATGTAAAAAAAGTATTTGCCATTATATCCGAAGCAATATTTTGTTTAACCGTTTTAGCTTGCGAATGATTGATGCTGTGTGTTTGATTTATTGCAGGATTTATTAAAACTGTTTTAGTATGATTTGGCCATGTTATTACTGCTGAATCAATTTTTGTTTGCGTGCCAATACCAAAAACCAATTTATAATCAACAGACGACTGAAAGCCCCTGCTGGGGAAATGCTCCTGCGTAAGAATTTGGCTGCCCATAAACAACTGCACTTTGCTGCCAACAGCAAATTTGTTTAACCCAGTGTCGCTCAACACAAAGCTAACAGAGTTGTGTTTATTAATAATTTTACTGCGGTTTTTATAAATTAAGGCTGGCTGGTTTTGATTTACCACAATTACATCCAGGCTGCCGTCATTATCTAAATCTCCATATGCGGCACCGTTACTAAATGTAGGCTGATCCATTCCCCAGTCTGTACCTACATCTGCAAAACGCAAATTTTGATTATTGCGGTACACTTTATTGGGCAACGGTGTTAAGGGAATTTCTTTTAAAATTTTATCTACAGATTCTTTCTTCCCGGTCATTACCATTTTCTGATTTACATCATTGGCAAAAAAATCCATAAAGTCTAAGTTAGTAACATCTTTTGCCACACCATTACAAACTAAAATATCATTCCATCCATCATTATCCATATCAAAAAATAAAGCTCCCCAGCTCCAGTCTGTTGCCACCACACCGCTGTACCGGGCAATATCAACAAACTTGCCGTTTTTATTATTTAACTGCAAACAGTTTTTTGTGTACTGATAATAAAAACCTGATTTAAATTTTTCGGTAAACAAACTGATGTTGTCGAAAGATCCTACAGTTTTTAAACGGTAGTCATCTCCCGGCAGCATGTCTGTTGTAAATAAATCAGGATAACCATCGTTATTTATATCTGCAATATCTGCCCCCATGCTGCTAAAACTGGTATGCTGAAACCATTGCTCCAGTTCATCTTTAAACGTTCCGTTTTTTTGATTGATGTAGAGGTAATCCCGTTCGTAAGAGTCATTGGAAACAAATACATCCGGCCAGCCATCCATATTAATATCACTAACAGATACGCCAAGCCCAAAACTAATCAACCCGCCATGTATGCCTGCCTGTGATGTTACTTCTTTAAAAAAACCATTCTCATTCCTGAATAAATGATCGCCACCGCCTTTTAAAAAATCAGCAACCTTCCACAAACTGTCCGGCACATCTCTTCTGTTGGCAAAGTTTAACTGGTTAATGGGTATGGGGCTGTTGTTAATCATAAAACAATCCAGATCGCTGTCTAAATCATAATCAAAAAAAGAAACCTGTGTGCTGTAAGCAGAAATACCTAAACCAAATTTATCAGCAGCTTCAGTAAAAGTAACCTCACCCCGCCCCTCTCCATTTGGAGAGGGAGAAAGGTGGTTATTGATGTACAGTTTGTTTTTTCTGGTACCTGTACCCATGTGTCCAGATGCACATACATAAATATCTAACCAGCCATCGCTGTTAACATCTGCAAACACCACCCCGGTATTCCATTTATCATCTTTTATAATACCGGCCCTGTCCGATATATCTTTAAACTTAAAATTGCCTTTGTTTAAAAAAAGTTTGTTATTGCTTGTGTTAGAGGTAAGAAAGACATCGGCAAGACCATCGTTATTTATATCGCCGATTGCAACACCGCTGCCATTGTAAAAATTGCGGAACAGAAACCCGTTTTCAAGGCTGTCGTCAATAACTGTATTGGTAAAATTTATACCGCTGTTTTCAACCAGCTCAAATAAAGTATTGGTGTTTTTGCTGCGGCTGTTGCATGAGCTAATCAGCAGGATACAGCATAAAAAAAATAGAAGACCGGCAAACTTTTTCATCAAAAAAGTAAATATTAATTCCTTAAAAAAGTAAAAGGTCATTAACGTAATGTAATGACCTTTCACAAAGTTATATATAAAACCTTACGGCGTATTAATAGCCAGCATTTTGTTTCAAATTGGGATTAGCAATTAACTGATCAGAAGGAATTGGGAACAATAATTCTTTTGGATCGCTGGTTGTTTTTAAAGCCCATGGTTTTAAAAACACACCAAAACGAATTAAGTCTTGTCTCCTCCAGTTTTCCCAGTACATTTCCCTGCCTCTTTCTGCAAGTAATGTGTTTGGATTTGCTACGTTTGCTGCATCAACCAATGTTAAACTTGCCCATGCTGTTGCACCTCTGTTAACACGTAATTGATTAACCAATACTAAAGCACCAGCGGCATCAGGAGCTGATTGACGCATTTTTGCTTCAGCAACCATTAAAACAACATCCGCATAACGGAAAATTTGAAACTGATTTCTTTGATTACCTCCATTATAGTTAGCATAATCTGGCGGGTATTTTATTACACGAATACCAGTTCTTTCAAGAGTAGTTGCATCTGTTTCAATGGCGTTAACAGCAGGAGTAAACGCTAAGTCACGGCCTTGTCTGTCTTTTTGCCTTGAACCATCAGCATTAAATTGCTGACCAGCGAGCAAACCTGGTTTTAAGCCGGAAACATTAGTAACACCACCAAAATATCTGCCACCTAATCTTTGATCTTTTGTTGTATCAATTACAGTAGCTGGCGTACCATCACCATGTCCCTCAAACATGTTATAAAAATCAGCAACTGTGCTAAAGCCGTTCCATCCTGCACTACCAATAACACTTGCCTGATTCCATGAATTATAGTGCAGTGTATTCATCCAGCGCTGGTTAGTATTACCAGAGTTAATACCACCAATACTTGAAGTACCATCATTTGGCCATGCCCATATTGCTTCTGTACTTGTTGTAGCATTATCAGGACCAAAGTTGTTGAAGTACTTAGTGTTTAATGAGTACCCAGCACCCATTAATTGAGTACCAAGCGTTACTACCCTTGCCATATCAGCATTATCAAAAGTTGGGGCATTTCTGTTTAAATATGCACCTTTGTTTAACAATACTTTCATTAATAAAAACTTAGCGGCATTAATATTTGCCCGTCCTTTATTATTAGGCAGCGCATTACGTGTAATAATACCATCCAGTCTTGCTACAATAGCATCAATTGCTTCTTTTGGCTGATATACCGGTGCTGGTTCAATTGAGTTAAACTTAGTTAACTCCCTGTAAGGAACCTGACCATATAAATCCAAAAAGTAAAACTGGGCAAGTGATAATAAAAACTGAGCTTCATCAGCCTGAACTGCAGTTGGATTAGATGCTAAAGTTGACAAAGCATCACTTGATGTTTTACCAAGTGCATTAAAAGCTCCAATAATTGCACCACGTGTTGCATTCCATGTATGAGAGTGCATTACACGCCAGTCTCCGTTATCATCCCAGTCACCACCTCGTGTTGGTACCAGACTTTCATCGGAGGTATTACATTGCAGGTTTAACAAACCGCCTACACCATGAATCAAGTCCTGCATATCGTTGTAAGTACCGTTTAATAGAGCGCCTGCATTTGCAGAGGCTCCGCTGTTGGGATCAAAAACAATAGAGCTCTGTAGTTTTTGTTCCAGTTTTGTACAGGACAATGTTCCTAAAAGAAACATACCTGAAACGATTAAGAGTTTATTTTTCATATTGAGCATTTAAAATTTTTAAACAACTATTATAAAGAAAAGTTTAGACCAAAAGTGAAAGACCTTGCCGTTGGATACCCAATATAATCCACACCAAGAGAAGGAATACCATTTAGTGTTTTATCTACATTCACCTCAGGATCGAAACCAGTGTATTTAGAAATTACGAACAGGTTTGAGCCGGTAAGGAATAAATTAAGGTTTTTAATTGCCTTACGATCGCCTACTCTGTATGATATAGTTGCGTTACCCAGTTTAACAAAATCTCCTTTTTCCAGGAATCTTGTAGATGGAGATATTGCATTTGCTGTATTCTCGCCATTACCAACTAAACCTGAGTAGATATTTCTACCACCAACAATATTGCTGATATTTAAAACACTCATCATGGTGTTGTTGAAAATCATATTTCCAAAAGAGCCATGCATATTAATGCCTAAAGCCCATTTTTTATACGCTAAGTTAGAAGAGAAGCCAACGAATGCTTTTGGATTAGGATTGCCTGCAAAAGCTGGTCCACCAGCAGTATACTTGGCAATGCCATTAGAAGCATACCCTTCAAATTTTTGTAAGTAGAATACATTGAGCGGCTGACCTGCAGCAATTACCTGAGAATAAGCACCGCTTGAACCCTGGCCATTTAATGCGCCTGTGTTTTTAACAAAAGGCACATTTGACAATGCTGGCGACTCAAATGAGTTTTTAACAAAAGTTGTATTTAAAACAACATCCCAGCTTATATCTGCTTTATCTATTAACGCTACACCAATAGAAATTTCTGCACCCTTATTAAGCACCCAGCCTTTTTGCGCCTGAATACCATCAAGGTTTTTATATACAGTACCGCTACCGGCAGTTGGTTGAGAAATCACGAAATCAAGAATTGGGTTAGATGTTTTTTTGCTGAAATAGTCAATAAAACCATATACCCTGTTTTTAAACAAACTAAAATCAATACCACCATTTATAGAAGATACAGTTTCCCATTTCAAATCTGGATTTCCAAAGTGTGAAGTGTTTAAGCTGTTAAAGCCATTATATATAGCCACAGAAAGGGCGGCATCAACCGGATTGAATTCCTGATTACCTGTTTGACCATAACCTAACCTTAATTTCATTGAATTAATGGCTTTAAAATTCTTCATGAACTCTTCGCTGGTAATATTCCAGGCAACAGCTGCTGAAGGGAAGTAGGCATAACGGTTATTTTTACCAAACTTGCTTGAGCCATCCGCCCTTATAGTTCCGGTAAATAAATATTTGTCTTTGTAATTAAGAACGGCACGTCCAAAATAACTTTGCAGTTCAACCGAAGGGTCTTTAAAACCAAAA
>JAGVCC010000326.1 GCA_020059395.1 Chitinophagales bacterium
AATAAATCAATCAAAGCCTGATGTATCTATATCTGTATCGTAACCAATGCCATCTTGTTTTTCCTTTTTTTTATTAAACTCCTGCCAATCTTTTTTTGAGGGCGAAAAGAAGCCTTTTAGGATTAACCAAAGTTTTTTCAGGACTTTCATTGGTTTTGTTTTGTTTCGCCTGCGGCGAAGTTTGATTGCCACTGAAGCACTGAAACACAGAATTTAGAAAATATTTTGTTCAGTGCAGAACAGTTGTCAGTCTGAGCTTGTCGAAGGCGGGTAGTAATTAATAAAGACCGGTTTCGACAAGCTCAACCTGACAGTATTTAAGCCGAGTTCAAATTTAGCCTAATTCCCTAAATTTGTATAAACGTATTTTTCTATCACATTCATTGATAAAACCGATTTAGGAAATAGTATCACACTGATACAGAGGTGACACCTTTCCAAAAGGTGTCACCTCTGTTATTTAAAACCGAATTAAGAATATGGAACTACGACAGTTAAAATATTTTATCCGCTCTGCGGAACTGCAAAACTTTACTGAGGCGGCGCATGGTTTGTATATAAGTCAGAGCACATTAAGCCAGCAGATAAAGCAATTGGAAGATGAGCTGGGTATACCGTTGTTTGACCGCATTGGTAAAAGAGTAAGGCTTACAGAAGCCGGTGCCAAATTTTTGCCGTATGCCCGTCAAACTATTTTAGATGCAGACAGCGGCCGCCAGGTAATACATGATTTAAAAGGATTGAAAACAGGAGAGCTGCGTATTGGTGTTACGTATGGTTTATCATCATTATTAACTCCTGTATTGATACAGTTTTCTGCAAAATACCCTGATGTAAAAATTATTGTGGAGTTTGGCACATCGCAGGAGCTGCTGGATAAATTACGCAGCACAAAGGTTGATTTTTTGTTGTCGTTTTTATTTATACAGAATAATGAGCTATTTGTATCCAAGCAATTGTACGACTCTCCACTAACACTGGTGGTACATACCAGCAGCCCACTGGCCAATAAAAAATTTATACAAATGAAAGAGCTGCAGCACATACCGCTTGTGCTGCCTGCCAAGGGCTTTCATACCCGGCAGTTTTTAAACGAAGCGCTTGCCAATAACAATATTGTACCCAATATAAAAATGGAGCTGAATGACATTAATACGTTGTTACAATTAGTAGAAACGGGCAACTGGTGTACAATAATGACGGTGGCTGCAGTAAAGGCAAGAAAGCATTTAAAAACTATTCCCATTAAAGGATTGAATATTGTAAGCCAGGCATCTATTACATGGCCAAAAGACAGCTACCGCAAAAAATCGGTATTAATATTTACAGAGATGATACAGAAGCAGGTGAAGTGATGTTAATTTATTTTTTTACCACCGCCACCATCACCCCAAAGTTGCCACCGGTTTGCACATAATTTAATTGCGGGCAATAACTGCGGCTTATAAATCCATCAAAATACAGCGCTTCGGTGCAGCCTTTGTTTTTAAAATGCTCAGCAAAATCGTAAAAGTTTACCGGGTAAGTGCTCATGGCAAAATAAGCATTGCCATTGGGTAAAATACCCACACCGTTGCGTACATTAATATTGGTGCTGCCCTGTGTAAACTGTGTGTTTATTTTATTGTTATGCACCAGCATGGGGCCACTTTGTGTTAAGTACTTTATTTTTTGCTGCTGTAAAAAATTTCTGTCCGCAGCAGTTTCAATACTTTTTACAAAGGCCTTGTTTTTTTCATCTATATAAAAAACACCTTTGGGTTTTAAGTAAAAATTACCGCTGCCGTTTTTGGTATTTATTTTTTGCAACGTTTTTCCATTTTCAATATAATAACCCAGCGGTGCCTGGTTTTGCATGTACATACCGCCATTGCAGGCATACAATAATTGTAAACCCTGTTGCGAAGTATACTTTTTTAAATTACCGATACTGCTTAAAATGTTGCCGGCACTGTCTTTCCAGTACGTGCGTATATTACCACTATCAGGGTGGGCTTCAAAGCCAATGTACTCATGTGTAAAATCAACATGCGCCGCAGTGGCGGTTATTTGTTTGGCAATTTCTTTACCAGCATCCTTTATTTCTTTTTTTGTTTTGGGAGAAATATTGTTGCAGGAAAAATGCAAGGAAATTAAAATAAAAGCAAAAAGCCTGTACCGCATCATGATTATTTAATTTATTAGAAGATGCAAAAGATCTTCTTTTCTCTATTGCGTAAAATTGATTGTTACCGCAGCTTCAGCCTTTTCATTTCTTGTATAAAAAAATTGGCACCGGTAATAAATATATCCACGTCTTTAGGAAAAGCATGTTCGCCGCCAGTTACTTTTAGCAACACCACAGCAGGTTTGCCTTTTTCATTGTATGCATACCGGGTAATGTTTTGCCCGTTGTTGGGGTCGGGGTCGGCAAGCTCATCTGTAACAGGGTTGCCGCTATAACCGGCAATAGTTGCCCAGTATTTAAAACATTGTTGTGTGCTTTGCATTACCCCCCACGAAGAACCGTTGATAACAATATCGCCGCCATCATATTTGTTCAGCCCGTCTTTTGTGCCGTTTGCAATTAATACAGCTACTGATTTTTTAGCGGCTTCGCAATCAGTGCTCACACTGTCGGGCAGGCTTGCCACCACGGTAGTAATACCAATACATTTTTCAGGCATGGTCATAGCCAGCTTATAACTCATGTGCCCGCCGCCAGAAAGGCCAATGCAAAAAAACTGTTTTTTACGGGTGCGGTACTTTTTATTAAAGTGCTGCAGCATGGCAGTAAAAAATGCCTGTTCATTTATATTTTCTTTATTGGCAACCGATGTGGCATTTTTGCGGCATTCGTTCCAGTAATTTTTATAACCATTAGGATATACTAAAAAGAAACCGAGGCTGTCTGCCACTGCCTGTAAATTTTTAGCCGGTCCCATCATATTGGTGCCATTGCCACCAGAGCCGTGCATAACAAAAATAATGGTTTGGTTTTTTGTTTTGCCTGCCGGTTTTTTAAAATAGAAACTGCGGTAGCGGCCTTCAATTAACAATGAGTCGGAAAGAGTTTGAGCAAAACCGTTTGAATAAAATAAGATTGTAAGTATAAGAAAGCCAATTTTTTTCATGCAGTAATTTAGCAAACATCATGTGAGTATCAGCAGAAATTTTTTTCATAAAGCAGGATTTAACTTTTTTTGTAACAAGCTTCTTCTGTAACTTTCGGCTTCAATTAAAACTTCATGCAACGCCAGTTTACTAAAGCAATTATTGTAATTGCTGCACTTGCCTTACACACAACATTTGCCATTGCACAAAAAGTAAAGGAACCTAAAATAAGTAACTTAGAATGGGCACAGCCTTACCAGCCTTACCGTATTGCAGGCAACCTGTACTATGTGGGTACGTATGATTTGGCCAGTTATTTAATTGTAACGGAAAAGGGACATATTCTTATCAACACCGGTTTAGCATCATCTGAAAAACAGATACAGCAAAATATACAAACGCTGGGTTTTAAATATAAAGACATTAAAATACTGCTTACCACACAGGCGCACTACGACCACCTTGGTGCAATGGCTGCTGTTAAAAAGAAAACAAAGGCACAGTTTTGGGCCAACGCCCCAGAAGCAGATGTGTTAAAAACCGGTGGTGACAGTGACTATGCGCTGGGCGGTGAAGGTGCTTTTTTTACACCGGTAAAAGCAGATAAATTTTTGAAACACCAGGACACCATCAGCCTGGGCAGTACAACAATTACCATGTTAAGCCACCC
>JAGVCC010000003.1 GCA_020059395.1 Chitinophagales bacterium
AATTTTTACCAATAAACCGGTAAAAATGGTATAATTTTATAACTGTGAAGTTCTTTGAGATAACTGTGTATGCTGCATTACAGCAAATGCAGTTACTATTCCTTTGGGATGACGATGCCAGGTAGGAAGTTTAGTGCTGGAAGTGGGTACAGGTATGGGTTTAATGGGCAGGAGAATAGTACTGAAATTGCAGCGGGTTTAACTACAGCAATGTATTGGGAGTATGATAGCAGGATTGGAAGGAGATGGAATATTGACCCAATTTTAAAAGAATGGGAAAGCCCTTATGCAACATTTAGTAATAACCCAGTTATTTATAGCGACCCTGACGGAGATGATCCTGGTAAACCTCAAAAAAATGGTACTACCGAGGGACAAAAGGAAAAAACTGAAAGTTGGGAATACAATGGTATGACTAATGGAGGTTCTGGAGGAATTCAATATAAGAGCGAAGAGTGGTATTGGCATGCAGGCGGGTTAGGTACAGGCAAATTTCAAAAAAATACTGATGGGACACAAGGTGCAGAAATCCTAACACAAGCAGGATGGTATAATTCTGAAAACTATGTAAATGTTTTGAAATCAACTGGTGCCGCAGGTGCATTGGCTGACGAGTTACGACTATCCAATGGCATGGGAAGATGGTATTCAAAAAAAGATGATCTTTCAAAATTTGTTGGGAAAGGTCTTAATGCGAATGCTCAAATCTACTTAACTGCCGCAGCCTATTCTAAGGCGAGTGAAGCCAATTTTAAAACAACAGGGACAGTTTACTATGCCGGTTTTAATGTAGAGGATATACTCGGAGTTGGTTTATTACTCAAAGAAGGATTAAAGGTTTTAGGTACATATGCAGCAAAAAATCTTGCAAGCCGAAGTATTGATTTGGTAAGAAAGGCGTATACAATTGGGGCTGGAAGAAATATTGGCACTTTAGGTGGTGTTGTTGAAGGAGCCGGATATTATACCATAGGGGTAAGTGGCACAGGTGCAAGAGCAGGCACAGTGGGTGTTCCTCTATTAAGAAGATTTACAACTACAGAAGTCGGAGGCTATGATAGATTATTTGATTCTGAAGTTAAATTACTTGAAGCCTTCGCTGAAAAATTTCACAATACACCTAATGTAAAAGCTACTCTCACTTTAACAAGCGAACGACAATTTTGTACTTCCTGTTCGGGTGTAGTAACTCAATTCCAAAAGATGTTTCCTAATGTAAAGCTTAATGTTATCAATGGGGTTAAATAATAAACACAATGGCATCAATAAATGATATAGCAGTTTTATTAACTAAAAATGGTAATAGGCTAATCCCTATTAATAATGAAGATATATCTAAAATTGAATTAGAGTTTAATGCTTCACTTCCAAAAGTGTATAAACAATTTTTACAGCTAATGGGGAGCAGCGCTGGAGTTTATATGCAAGGTTCGTCTGTATTTTACAATGAATTATTATCATTAAAAGAGTGGGCAAATGAATTACTTGTTGAAAATAATATGCAGCCTTTGCCTGATAACGCATTTGTTTTTTGGATGCACCAAGGCTATCAAATTGCATACTTTAATTTAAATGATGGAGATGATCCCCCTGTTTATTATTTTACTGAGGGGCAGGCAAATAATGCTTTTGAACTCAAAGAAAATAGCCTTACAGATTTTTTTTCATCACAATTATCTTTTACTTACTAAGGCTGCAAAATGCACAGTCATTTTCCCACGCTGTGGTTGGTATCGAAGGGCAAGCAACAAGCTTCCCCGCCGCCGTTGGTAGCAATGGCCGCCCCCAGCACAAGCCTTCGCCGCCGTTGGTAAGCCGCCACGCCGTGGTTGGTATCGAAGGGATGGATAAAGTGGGTAGCCGTACCAACCACATAGCGCAATGCAACAACCTTAGCGTTTTATGTACTCAATTGTTTTTTCGCCGCCGTTGGTAGCCATGGCCGCCACCAGCACAAGCCGTTGTTGCGTATGCAGGGCAGGTAAATGAGCGTTGGCGTACCAACAACACCGTGGCATATAAAATACCCAACCATTACTCATCACAATGCGTAAGCATACCAAAATCATCAATACCGGTAGCGTAATATTTAGCAGAGGAGTAATAATAATCTTGCGGCAAAATACATAAACCAGCTTTAACAGGGTTGTTGTGTATATACTCCAGCTTTTGGCTAAATACTTTTGCAGTACGTAGCTCAATAGATAATGAATTACGCTCCCAAAATTGGTACGCCCTGTCTTTTGCAGCTACTTTAAACTGTTGCAGCAGTGCGGTATCAGTTTTTTGTAAGTCAATTTTAATTTGCTGTGCCGTGTGTTTTAAAAAACTATGCTGTATGGTTTGCAGCGTTTGGCCCGGTAACGGTTGCCATATCATGTGCATGTGATTATGCATTATTACAAATGCATACACCCGTATTCGTTTTTGTTGTACTAAAAACTGCAGGGCTTTAATGAGTTCATCTTTGTATTTATCAGGTTTAAGCAAAGGCTTCCATTCAAGTATGGTGGCGGTAAAAAATTGCGGCCAATATTCGGGGTAAATTTATGGCATGGTGTACACAAACTTATTGTTTTATTTTTTGAATAAATTACTATTGATCAATGTTGGTTGGGCTTTGTTGGTGCTTTTGCCTTGCGCTATGTGGTTGGTACGGCTGCCCACTTTATCCATCCCTTCGATACCAACCACGGCGTGGAAATCAGCGGCGAAACGGCGTTGGGCCGTTTTTGGGCTACAAACACCGGCGAAGTGATACGCCGCTGGTCGGCGACACAGGCGGCGGCGAAAGAAAATGAAAGATGCTTTGAGTAATGTACTCACTAATGTATAAAAAAAGCCGCTGAACTTTCAGCGGCTTTTTAGTTTTTTCTTTGATTTTCTTAGTGTCTTACTTTTGTCTATTGATTGAGAGTAATTTAAAATCTTACTAAATAAATAGTCATTTAATTTGTCGCCTATAGGGTATATTCTTCTATTACTTTCACGCAATTGAAATAAAGTTGGCAAATTAAATTCACAAATTTTTTCTCCTTTTTTTATAATCAAACAATAAATAAATCCTTTATGCCAATAATTATATTTTGTGTTTGTATCTGATTTCGAATACGCAAAACATTTAGTACATGTAAAAGAATCAAAAAATGTATTCTTTATTTCGTTTTCAGGTAAAATAGTACTATCTACTATGCCTTTTTCAGAAGTATAATACCATAATTTAATTGCTCCTTGATATGGTCTTATTATTAAATAATCATCGTTTATGCTATAGAGCAATAATGTACTTGAATCATTTACTAAACTATATTGTTTTAAAACTGCTTTCCCTTTATCAATATTTATCGAATCAATATTCTTTTGCCCAAAAGTTAGTGAACAAGCAAAAAATAAAAAAAATAAAATTTTATATTTAAGTTTCATTATCCTGTAGTTCTTTTAAAATCTCATTAATCCTAAAAATAATTGCCTAATATCCATAAATGCAGGAATTTCGCTAGGCTTACCTATTTGGGAAAAGTCACCATGGTTAGTTCCATCTCGTTGAACATTCGTAAAGCCCATCACACGTAATACTAAATTTTCAGTTTGTACCGCATCAATATGCTGGGATGTTATTCGTCCTAATGCTAATGAACGTCCATGACCAAACACTTCATGAGCAAACGTAGAAGGCCTCCCTCCTGGTGCACTTACATAACCTTTAGTATCCTTATTATAGTAATCTGTTTTCCCTTTATCAGGAACATCAGAAATTAGTAATGAATATGTTCCTTTATCAGTAGGAACTGTTGCTCCACTTCCTGTAAATCCTCCACTCAATAACCAAAATGGAATCCCATTATTTTTTTCTCGAATGGGATCAAGGAGTAGTGCAGGAAATCCTTTTAGGAATATTTTTTCTTGGTCAGCAGATAGTAAATCACTATTTTTTACGAATGATACTTCATGTTCGTCTTTAGAATTGAGAGTTCCAACTATTCCAAACACTAATGACATTTCATCTGCATTTAGTTTCTGTCCTTTCAATGCTTCATTAAGTGCCTTACAATTTACTTTGTCTAAAGTTTTTTTATCCTTGCCAACTTTTATCAGCTCTCTTACTTTGCTAAATTTATCACCCTTCAATGTCGATTGAATATCTGATACAGCATCTTTAGCATCTTGTTTTGTTGCGCCTTTAATAATATCTCCCATAATATCATTATACCAAATAGGGTTATTACCCATTGCAACATATGGAGAAGAAGACGGATTGGGTTTAGGGTCATAGCTCCACCATCTTACTATCCTTGTATCTATTTCTCTAAAAAAAGTTGTATATGTATTTGTATTGAGTTCTCTATCTTTTTCAGAACCCTGATAGCCATAACGGTATTGATTTGTAGAAGTATAGGTTCTCCCGGGTAGTTCCAT
>JAGVCC010000453.1 GCA_020059395.1 Chitinophagales bacterium
GAATATTACCGCTGGCATTAGTTCCAACGACATTACCACAAAATATGCAATGCCACAAAACGTACAACAAATATTAAAAACAAGCTGTTACGATTGCCACAGCAACAACACTGTTTACCCCTGGTACAGTAATATACAACCTGTGGCCTGGTGGCTTAAAGACCATATTGACGAAGGGAAAAGGGAATTAAATTTTAGTGAGTTTGCCACCTACAGAATTGGCCGCCAATACCGCAAGCTGGAAGAAATTAACGGTGAAGTAAAGGAAAACAAAATGCCGCTGGAATCATACACACTGATACACAGTGATGCTAAGCTAAGCGACGAACAAAAACTAACCCTTGCAACCTGGGTTACCACTTTAAGAGATAGTATTAAAGCACAATACCCCGAAGACAGTCTAAAAAGACCGCAACGGCCTAATCCAGTACCAGCTAAAGAATTTTAGTAATTTCACAACATGTCTGCTATTTTAAAAAAAGTAACGGTGAGTTTTTTGCTGCTTTGTCTGGCAGCTCCCGTATTTTTTTATGCAAGTTTTGTTGTTAAACAGCACAACATACGCCACAGCATGAAAAAGCAATTGAAACAGCAATTGCTGCAAACAATAACTGTTGCAAAAAATAGTTTGGTGTGGTTTGATGACGGCAAAGAAGTTAGTATAAACGGTAAAATGTTTGACGTTTTGTCTGTAAAAGAAGAAGGCCGCAACTTAATACTTACCGGATTGTATGATACTGATGAAGATAAATTACATGATGCCTTAAACCGTGCAATGAATCAAAAAAACAAACAGCAGCCTTTTAACAACTGGCTTATAAAAATATTTTCATTCCAGGCAGATTCTTTTAAACCGGCCACCACTGTTAATATGCAATGGGTTTATATAAATCCTGCAAAAAATTTTTATTTAACAACAATTCCTTCTCCTCCTTTATTTCCTTTGTTGCAACCGCCAAAAGTTTAATACACATACTTTATACTTTATCTGCAAAATTAAAACCGGTTAAACAGGCATTGGCTGTGTTTAGCGGCATGCTGTATTTATATACCGCATTTACATTCTACTAAAACTAATTTACTACATAATGAAGAAATTAATCGGCATTGTAATTATGCTATGCGCTGCCGCTTTATGCAATGCCCAGCAACCCTTGCAGGATACTGTAAGAAATATGGAGGAAATTGTACTCTCTGCTAATAAATGGGAGCAAAAATTAAACGAAGTCCCCAATAAAATAATAAAGGTTTCAAAACTGCAAATACTGCGTAACAATCCACAAACAGCGGCCGATCTGTTAGCACAAACCGGGGGGGTATTTATACAAAAAAGCCAGTTGGGTGGTGGCAGCCCCATGATACGGGGCTTTGCCACTAACAGAGTAATGCTGGTAATTGATGGTGTAAGAATGAACAATGCAATTTACCGCAGTGGCAACCTGCAAAATGTGATAAGTATTGATGCCTTAAGCACACAGACTGCTGAAGTAATTTTTGGCCCCGGCAGTTTAATTTATGGCAGTGATGCCATTGGTGGCGTTATGGATTTTCATACCCTTGAAGCCAAATTTTCAAACAACAACAAAGCCTTATTTGAGGGAAGTGCGCTGGTCCGTTATTCAACTGCTAATAAAGAAAACACCCTGCATGCCGATATAAATATTGGATTAAAAAAATGGGCTTTTCTGTCATCATTCAGCTTTAGCAAATTTGATGACCTTAAAATGGGTAAGCACAATGGCTATAACACTTATTTGCGCCCAGAGTATATTGAGCGTATTAACAATAAAGACAGTATTGTAAAAAATACCAACCCCAGAGTGCAGCGCTTCAGCGGGTATGAACAAATGAATTTTTTACAAAAAATACGCTATCAGCCCACTAGTAATTTAGGTGTACAATACAGTTTTACTTACGCCGGCACCGGTACAACCCCACGTTATGACAGGCTTGTGCAATACCGCAATAATGCACTGCGCTTTGCCGAATGGAACTACGGGCCAATGTTATGGCGCATGCATAACCTGCAAATCATTCATACCAAAAAAAATAAACTGTATAACGAAGCCCGGATAACAATAGCTTATCAGGATTATAAAGAAAGCCGCATTGACAGAACAAGAGCCAGCGCTAATAGGAATACGCAAACTGAAAAAGTAGATGCTGTAAGTGTAAACGCCGATATGAACAAAACAATTGGCAAAGCCGAATTATTTTATGGCGCAGAGTATGTACACAATTATGTTGGCTCCTTTGGCAAAACAAGCAACATAGCAACAGATGCAACGGTGCCAATAGCTACCCGTTACCCCAATGGCAGCACCTGGAGCACAGCGGGCATATACGGCAGCTATAAAATTAACCTGCAGCAAAAAATTACGGTAACTGCCGGATTGCGTTACAGCATTAATAAACTTAGTGCTGAATTTGATACTACTTTTATAAAGTTCCCCTACCAAAAAGCGAACCTAAATGAAGGTGCGTTAACAGGCAATGCCGGTATTGTTTTCCGCCCTTTGCAGGGCTGGCAGATAACAGGAAATATTTCCACTGGTTATCGCATGCCTAATGTTGATGATATTGGTAAACTGTTTGAAAGTGTGCCCGGAAACATAACGGTTCCCAATCCAAATCTTGAAGCAGAGTACGCCTGGAATTTTGAAGCTGGTGTTTCAAAAACGTCTGGTAAATTTCGTTTTGATGTAAATGTATTCCACTCCATTCTTGACAATGCCATAGTGCGGAGGCCCACTACTTTCAATGGGCAAGACAGTATAGTTTTTGCTGGTGTAAAAAGCCGGGTGGAAGCCCTTCAAAACGTTGCGAAAGCAACGGTTACTGGCTTACAGTTAATGGCAGCTTATGAAATTACAAAAACACTTTCTACACAAACTGCTGCAAACTGGATAACTGGTAAAGAAACGGACGATGTAAAAAACGAACAGGTAGCGCTGCGGCATGCACCACCTTTTTATGGAAATACAAACTTAAAATACCGCTTTAAAAAAATATACGCAGAGGTGTATGCAACATACAACAGTCAAATAAAGAATAAAGATTTAGCCCCGTCTGAACAGGCAAAAACTGACATTTATGCAAAGGATAAAAATGGCAATCCCTTTTCGCCTGGATGGTACACCTTAAATTTTAAATCATCATATCAGCTAACAAAAAAACTTTTAATCACATTGGGTTGGGAAAATATTACTAACCAAATGTACCGCCCCTATTCTTCTGGTATTGTTGCAGCTGGCGGTAATCTAATTATTTCAGTAAGAGCAAATTTATAGTTATCAGTGGTTGCCGGATTTACGCAGCAATCTTGTAAAATGTTCGACATAAACGGACTGAATGAAAATATTCAGCCCGTTTATTTCATTCAATTTAAAGGCTGAAAAATATATTTTTTCAACAAAACCGTCTTTTTTAAGGCCCATTTGTTAAAGTTTGCGCTTTTTAGAGGCCAAAGCAGCACCACTTTAAAACAATTTGTCTTAAATTTATAGGGTAAACCAAGCACAAAAAATATGACAGAAGAGCTGATGCTGGCTGGATGTCTTAAAAATAATGCTGCCTCTCAGGAGGCACTGTATAATCGTTTTAGCCCACGCATGTTAGGGGTGTGTTATCGTTTTGGCAAAAACAGGGAAGATGCAGAAGATATGTTGCAGGAAGGGTTTATTAAGGTGTTTACTCAAATACACCAATACCGTAACGAGGGCGCATTGGAGGGATGGATACGCAGAATTATTGTACACACGTGTATTAATAATTTAAAAAAGAATAAAAAATTTGCCGATAGCTTGGATATAATTCATGCTAAAAGCATTTATATAAATGAAGAGCTGATACCGTCTATAATGCAGGCCAAGCAAGTGGTGGAATGTATAAGAATGCTGCCTATTGGTTACCGTACAGTTTTAAACCTGTATGCAGTAGAAGGTTATCCGCATAAAGAAATTGCAGCAATGCTCGATATTGAAGAAAGCACCAGCCGCAGCCAGTATACAAGAGCAAAAGCAATGCTTGAAGATATTCTGGTTAAAAAGAAAATTATTCAAAAACCAAAAGACAGGATTAGCCTTGTTGCTGCTCAAGGGTAGTTTACTTATTGAAAAACCAATTTGTAATTACCAACAACTAATGATTTTGTGAACGATGGAACATAAATTTTACACGGACGATTTTGAAAGGCTGTTAAAGGAAAAGTCAGACGAATTCAGGATGTACCCTTCAAAAAGGGTTTGGTACAGCATTTATAACGATTTGCACCCTGACAGAAAATGGCCTTCAATAGCAGTTACTCTTGTACTGGTTACGGTACTTTTTTTAATTGGGTACTGGAATAACAGCAATAATATTTCTGAAAATTTAGCAGCAGGTACTACACACAGCAATAAAAAAATTGCTGCTGATCCTTCCGGCAAAACAACAAACCTTCCTGAAAGTTTTTTAAACACAAATAATCAGGCACATAGCACTACAGGAATTATTGCACCAGCATCTGTAAATACCGCAAACAGTTTACAAAATAACCAGCAGGAAACAGTGGCAAATCCACAGCCACAATTTACTGGCACCGCAAATACGAATGTAGTTGTAATTAATAATGCTTCAAATAAGAAAAGAAAAAAATTACTAATTACAAATAGTGGCAGCAACAACAAAGGAAACAAGCTAAATGAAGATTTCACTATTGCTGTAATTACATCTGCACAACCGGTAATTAATGCTAACAATGTTACCATTAACACTACAAAACAAAATGACGCAAATAGCAACACTACTACAGATACTGTTGTAATTGCCAAAACTCAAAACAACGCTGAGAAGGTTAACATAGATATTATTGCAATTTCGGAAACGGAAGGCTCTGATGAAGTAGATGATGCAGCAGCTGCAAATAAAGTAAACAATTCACTACAAAATAAAACAGATGAACCTGCTGCCGCTGTTAAAAAAGAAAGCAAAGCAGGGAATCAACTTTCTGCACAAGACAAAAGCTGGATGGAACACTATGCCATGTATAACAAGCCAACCCGTAAAAAATGGAAAGGTAGACTTAGCAGTGAAGTATTTTTAACACCGGGTGTTACGTTGCGTAGCTTTTATAGCAACACTTCAGTAAAACTTTCTTCAGTGCCATCTGCAGTTAACATGCCCGGTGCAGGCACAGCAATGCCAGGTTATACTCCAGGACTTTCTTTCCAAACTGGCGCTGGCATATCTTATGCTGCTTCAAAAAATATTCGTGTCAAAGCTGGAGTGCAAGCCAGTTTTACCAATTATGCAATTCCCGTAACGGATATTAACCACCCTGTGTTAACTACATTAACGCTCAATAATCTTAATAGTGGTTACCCTTATCTTGAATCGAGAGCCTCGCTTGTTGCAAATGTACCCGGGCACAACAATAAAAAAGTCCATAACCAAACATCACAAGTGAGTATACCAGTTGGCATGGCTTTAAGGCTGGGAGGTAATAGTAAAGTAGAGTGGTATGTTGCAGGGGGTGTGCAGCCTACATATATAATGGGTGGTAAAGCATATCTTGTTTCATCCGACCATAATAATTTTGTTAGTGAACCCTCTATGCTGCGCAAATGGAATATGAATGGCAGCGCCGAAACATATATTCATTACAAAATGAATGGTTTTACACTTCAGGCAGGGCCTGAGTTAAGGTATCAGTTTTTTTCAAACTATTCAGGCAGGTATTCTTACTCTGAAAAACTGTACAACGCAGGTATTAAGCTGGGTATAGTGAAAAATTTATAAAGGCATATTATAAAACTAATATAAAGGCAACAGTATAATACTGTTGCCTTTTCTTTTAAATTTGCGTTATGAGAAAGCTATTGTTATTTCCTTTTTGTATTTTTTTAGCAGGTTGCAGCAATAACACTGCTAATGTTGAAACAAACATTGCTGATGGAGCTGCAAAAAAAGATAATTTCTTTCCTGTTACCAATTTTTTAAAGGGGCAGTTGTACGATATAAAGCAAAAAGGTGTAAGCCCTTTTAAGTATACCACCATAAATGATCATACAGACTCTGTTATAATTAAATTAGAAGAAACAGCTACTTACGCTAAAGAATTTTTAGAACCGCTAATCGACACTGCAAATTTATTCAGCACTTATACCGAAACTAAATTTCTTGATAAAACTATCAACGCCTTTACATTTACGTATGAGCTTACTAATACTGCCAACGACAGCCTGCCGCTCAGGCACTGGGATGTTTATGTTGAGCCGGAAACAGGCAAAGTAAAACGTGTATACATTGTAAAAAAAGCAACCAA
>JAGVCC010000090.1 GCA_020059395.1 Chitinophagales bacterium
GGCCGGGATAAAACATATAGCCCCGTTGTAACTTTTTCAATGAACGAGAGCGATGTGCTTACAGCAGTATCAAACAATTTAAAAGACGAAACTTATAAAAATTTTGTGATTGAAAAGGATATTGAAGTGATACACAACTTTGTGGATGTAAAGCGCTTTAATAAAAAACCAGTGGATGCGTTTAAAAAATTAATTGCGCCCAAGGGTGAAAGAATAATTGTTCACGCCAGTAATTTTCGTAAAGTAAAACGTGTGGATGATGTGGTAAGGGTATTTATGAAAATTAATGAAGCTATACCATCTAAACTGCTACTATTAGGCGATGGCCCCGAAAGGCCTTATGTAGAAAGTATTTGCCGTGATTGTATACTATGCGACAATATAAAATTTTTAGGCAAACAGGAGCAAATGGAAGACATATTGCCTATAGCTGATTTATTTTTGCTTACAAGTGAGTACGAAAGTTTTGGTTTGGCTGCACTGGAAGCTATGGCAGCATCTGTACCCGTTATTACCACCAATGCAGGCGGCCTGCCCGAAATTAATGTAAACGGTTATTGTGGTTACATGAGCAATGTGGGTGATGTGGATGATATGGCAAAAAATGCCCTTGAAATTTTGAAAGATGACAGCACATTGCTGCAGTTTAAAACCAACGCATTAATACAATCAAAAAAGTTTGACATAGAAAATATAGTACCTGTTTATGAGGAGCTATATAAAAAAGTAGTTTAGATAATTACTTACGGCGTAACCATCTTTCTGGGTCCTGCTGATTGCTTTTATCATCACTTATATAAAAATCAACAGCACCAACACCATCTAAATTTGCAGCAGCTCTTCCAATTGTTTGCCCACTTTGTACTTGCTGGCCTTTTTGCACAGAAACACTTCCAAGATTACTATAAGTGCTGTAGTATTTACCGTGCTGTATAGTTACCACCTGAATTTCTTCAATATAAATTATACTCAAAACCGTTCCCTCAAAAATAGATTTTACAGAACTGCCAATATCAGTTGCTATTGAAAGCCCAGTTGTAACTATTTTAGTGCCGCTTGGTAATGTATTAGGCCCAAAATGCATTAACGGATATCCCCTATCTACGGGCCATGGTAAAGAGCCACGGTTTTTTACAAACTCTGTATTTAAAACAACATTTGCGTCGTTCAATGCTACTGTTTCCTTCGGCTTTGTCTCTGGCTTAGGCTTTACTGTGGCTACATTTGGTTTTGAACCAGGCTTTGCAGGTGCTGAAGTTGTAGTATTTACTTTAGCTGCAGCCTTTGCGGCGGCGGCATCTTTTGCGGCTTTTGCCGCAGCCTCTTTACGGGCTAAATCATTCTCTCTTTTAATTGTTGCTGCAATCACATTTAATACATTTCGCTCCTTTTTCTTAATGGCTGCAATGCGGTCACTCAATTGCTTTCCTTGCTTCTTCAATTCATTCATTATCCTGTCCTTCTCTATCTTTTCTTTTTCCAGCACAGCCATTTCTTTATCCTTACTTTGCAGCACTACATTTTTTTGCTGTTTGGTGCCAGTTAATTCTTCAAGGCGTCTTTTGCGTAAATCCTGTGTACGTAAAATATTTTGCCCCTGCATTTCCCGGTAATCCCGGTAGCTTTTTAAATAGGTAATCCGCTTAATGGCATCATTAAAACTTGATGCGGAAAAAATGAAATTTATGTGGTCGTAATTACTGCGATTTTTGTAGGCATACACCATACTTTTAGCATATTCCTGCTTAAGAGTATCGAGGAGTTTGTTATACCTGTTAATATCACGTTGGGTATTATACAGGTTGTTGTCAAGCAGGTTAATATCCCGGTTAATATTATCAATAAGCCTGTCTTGCAGATTTACCTTGTCATTTGCCAATTTCCACTGTACATAGTTTTCTTTACTTTTTGTTTTGTTTTCATTAAGCATGCGCTCAGTTTGCTCCAGCTCTTTTTTTAACTGATTTTTTTGCTTCTCCAGTTCTTCACGGGTATTTCCCGGCTGTGCTGTTGCAATGGCCGCAATGAAAAAGGTTGCTGCTGTAAAAAAAACTTTCATCATGGTGTAATAATAGTTATTCAAAAATACATTTACAAAAGGATAACAGTGCAGGCTTAATAACTCACACCTGTGTATAATTACAAATAACGCTTACTTTCTTATATAATTTTTTGGAACTTTAAAGGCCACTGATAATTCTTTGTTAAACTCATACTGCTTATACTTAAACTGTATGTCCACTTTATTTTTTTCAGATATGGTTATTTCTCTGTAAGTAGAAAAGTCAAATCCGGATTTATTCTCGTAATCGGCATAAGTTATATCTGCGGTGCGGTTACGGTTAGCATCTAAATCATCCAGCTTGGTATGCAGCAGCAAACTTTTATCTGCTGTTATAGTTAACAGGTTTTTAAAATACTGTCCCGTAGTTGACAATAAAACTTTATCATCAATTTTTTTATAAAAAACCACCGTACTGTCTAAAAAAACCGGGTTGCCAACCAATAAGTCCTGTATGGTTGAATAATCAAAGGGTATTTGTGTTACTTCTTGCAGGTAATCTAAAGAGCGGTATTGCACTTCTTTTTCCCGTATGTTCATCAGTATCACACTGTCTCTTGTTATTAATAACCGGAATACTTCTACATTTAAAATAGTTGCTGACAGCGATACCCATATGGCACTGTCTTTATAAATACGCACCACTGCAGATATATCAGGCTGTTTGCCTTTGTTATCCTGATACTCCACTTTAATTTTTGCATTAAATGTTTTGTAATTAATATAATGATTACGCAATTGCAGCATCGTTTCCTGCACACGTTTTACAGAGTCTGCAAAACCCGGATTTACAATTGTTACAGCTGTTGTGTCTTTTGGTGCAATAACCTGGTTAATTTTTTTTGTAGTGCGGCAGCTTTGTGTAAATACTGCAGCAACACACAAAAAAATTATTAGGATTGATTTATTCATTGTAGATGTAAATTTTATTGTACACCTGTATGGCCAAAGCCACCAGTACCTCTCGTAGTTACTTCTAATTGTGTTACGGTAAAAAAACGGGCTCTTTCAACTTTAGCAAATACCATCTGTGCAATACGGTCGCCATTATTTATTTGCTGCGGCGTATTGCTGAGGTTAATTAAAATAACTTTTATTTCGCCTCTGTAATCGCTGTCTATAGTGCCAGGAGTGTTTAAACAGGTAATGCCTTGTTTTACCGCAAGGCCACTTCTTGGTCGTATTTGTGCTTCATATCCTTCAGGAACTTCAATAAAAATTCCTGTAGGCACCATCGTACGCTCTAAAGGCTGTAATATAATTACTTGTTCAATATCAGCCCTTATATCCATACCAGCAGCACCTGCAGTTGCGTATTCTGGTAAAGCGTTGCCCGATTTATTTACAACGTTTATAGTTAAAGTTATCATTGCGGTAAAGTTAACATTGCTGCAGCAAAAAATGCAGCCGCTGCAGTAAAAGAAGTTAACGAATTAATAAAACTGAGCCTTTAAGCCATTTTGTATATCCCAGTTAGTTGATAGAGATGAGCTGCCATGTTTATGCGCCTGCTGGCTTTTGTTGCTGCTGCATCGTGTATGGTAATGTCAAACTGATACAGCATACAAGGTTCATCAATTGAATCTTAAGCTGAAACATAACAACAACCTGCCATCTGGAGAAAATTCTGCTCCGTACATTCCTGTGTTCAAAAAGTCTCTTGTTGTTGTAGGTTAAAAAACTATAGGATTATTAATGGCACCGCCAGTGTTATCAAAATTCATTAATGTAACCTCTTTAACATCAAAGGCATTAACAGCATCTACTTTACTACGCTGTTCTGAAAATTTCAATACACCTATCCCATTATTTTCGTACCCGGAAATTATCTGGCCGGTGCGACTTACGACGGATGTTGTATTTAACCCGGCAGTAAGTAAGTACAAGTGATATTCATCAGTATTCTCACTGTGTACCAAACTCCAAACATCTTTTTTATTACAGTGCCGCACAGCTGCAATTTTTTCAAAAATATCTTCTTCTATAAAATAATACTGTAATTATTGTTACATTTTTTTCCAACAAATATGGTATTTATTATTGTTTATTAAGAAGGACTGTAGCCGTTGCCATAAGCCCTTCTTCTCTTCCGGCAAAACCCATTGTTTCTGTTGTAGTGGCTTTTACTGATACATCAGTTATTTCTATTTTAAGAATTGCGGCAATAACTTGCTGCATTTGCGCTACGTAGGGCTTTATTTTTGGCACCTCTAAACAAAGTGTGCTGTCAACATTTATAATTTTATAGCCCCTGTTTGCTATCAGTTCATATGTATGTTCCAATAAAATTTTACTGTCAATATTTTTATACCGCATGTCTGTATTGGGAAAATGAACACCAATATCTCCCAATGCCAGTGCACCCAGCATAGCATCGCAAACAGCGTGCAGTAATACATCCGCATCACTGTGGCCTAAAGCACCTTTTGTATGCGGTATTTTAACACCTCCTATCCAAAGCTCTCTGCCGCTTACCAGCTGATGAAAATCTATGCCACTACCAATTCTATAACTCATTACTTATTTTATTTTCAAATATCCGCAATTTCACCAACAGTAAAAAGTAAAATGCCTTCCGAAAAGTCGGAAGGCATTTATATCAAATTACTTGTTAGTTATTTAGCACTATCAAAATCAAAAACCAAACCAAAACGGTAAGTATTTGACAATGGGTTACGGTTAACACCGCTGCCTGATGGGAAAATGTAAGAGAAGTTAAGACCAAACATGTTGTACTTCAGGCCAAAACCAGTTGTTAAATATTTCCTATTGCCTTTTGCAGGATTTTCGTAAAAATAACCCGCCCTTACAGCAAATTGATTGTTGTACCAGTATTCAGCACCTAAAGAGAAAGTTAATTCCTGTAGTTCCTCACTAAAGTTTCCTGGAGCATCGCCAAAAGAAGAAAACCAGCTTCCAACAACGCCTTTACTGCGATAATCTGCAATACCGGCAGAATCAGTTGCATCTGGAGGTGTAGGCACCATCAGTTTGTTGATGTCGGCAGCGAATGTGATTTTATTACTCTCGTCAAATACTTTTGTGTATGCAGCACCAATACCTAAATTAGCAGGTATAAAATCTTTTTGCAGCGCATCTGAAGTGTAAGACATTTTACCACCGAGGTTGCTTAATGTTACACCCCAGTTAAACCCTTCGCCGTTTTCTTTTGCACCATTGTGAAAGAAGTGAATGTCGCCTGCTACTGTAGATGCTTTTTTATAAGTAACCGTACCAACAGTACCTGCAAGATTTGAGTTAACAAAACGAACGCCTACACCTAAGCTGTTTTTTTCAGATAATTTTCTTGAGTACCCTGCATCAATAGCCATTTCACGGGGTCTGTATGTAGAAAGATAATTGCCTGAATTATCTGTAAACTCAATATTACCTAAGCTGAAATAACGCAGCGAAGCAGAGATAGCTTGCTGGTCATCTAATTTATAATATCCGGCTGCAGACGCAAGGAATACATCGCTAACTCCTAAATCTCTTAACCATGGAGTGTATGTAACACCTAATGAAGAATTGGCTGAAGCAAAAGGGCTTTTTGCTAAATTAAAAAATCCAGAATTGGCATCTGCAGAAGTTGCAATACCTGCTTCTCCCATACCTGCGCTGCGAATATCTGGAGAGATTCTTAAAAATGGTACAGCACTTGTAACAACGTTTACCCTGGTTGATTGAGCGTTGATATTAGAAACAGCCGCTCCCACAAACATAACTAAAGTAGTTAGTTTTAATGATACTCTTTTCATGCGTTTTGTTTTGTCTTGGTTAGGTAGACTTACCTCTATAAGCGTTTAGTTTAATGGTAGATTGTGTTGTAAAAATAATGGTTTTTGTGAAACGAACAACTAAATTATAAAATCTTGTTAAAAAAGCATATTTCTAGTAATCAGCATGTTGCCTAGGCTTTATTAAAAAAAATTAATGAATCCAGCTGTTGCATACATCAACGTTATGCCAGTGTTTTGTATTGCGTTGTCTGCAAAATAAGGTTTTTATTGTTTACAACAATTAGTGTAAAATATATGCGTTAATAACTTAGTTGAAATGCTGTTTGCCATAAAGTAGCTATATTCGCAGCGTATAACCCCATTTGTACAATAAACAAGAAAACCTTTCGTTAAACAACTTGATAAACGAATGAATATGCCCAAATTATTTTCAGGAAAAAGTATGCTTTTAGTTACTGCCGCAGCACTTTCCTTAAGTGCCTGTAAAAACGGTGGTTTGTTTAAAAAGAAAAGCGAAAAATCATCTGTGACCGGCTGGAACTATGATGATAAAAACATGGGTAATTTCCATGTTGCTAAAGTAAAGTACCCAAAAGCAGGACCAGGCCTTGTATTTGTGCAAGGTGGTTCGTTTGTAATGGGCGCTAAAGATGAAGATGTAATGGGCGACTGGAACAATGTTCCCCGCCGTGTAACTGTACCATCTTTCTTTATTGATGAGACAGAAGTAGCCAACGTACACTACCGTGAATATTTATACTGGCTTGATAATGTTTTTGCTGGTGATACTAATATAATGAGAAGGGCTTTACCCGATACTTTAGTGTGGCGTGAAGAACTGGCTTATAACGAGCCGTACGTGGAATATTATTTCCGCTATCCTTCTTATAACTATTATCCTGTTGTGGGTGTAAACTGGCAGCAAGCACATGATTTTTGTGTATGGCGCACCGACAGGGTAAATGAATTAAACCTAATGAAAGGTGGCTACCTCAAAAAAGATGTTGCCAAGAAAGAATTGAAAGGTTCCGGCGCAGACGCATTTAGCACAGAGTCTTACTTAATGACTCCGGACAATATTCAAGGCAAATCAAAACCCAAAAAATCTGATTTAAAAGATATAAACGGCAAACCACGTGGTTTTGTAAAAATGGAAGATGGTATTTTAAATATGGGATACCGCCTGCCTACTGAAGCTGAATGGGAGTATGCCGCATATGGTATGTTAGCGCAGAACCCTTCTCCACGTAAAAAAGAAGGTAAAAGTGGTGAAGAATTATTAACCAACCAGCAAGTTTACTCTTGGAGCAATAATGCTAATGGTTTGCGTGACAACCGCCGCGGTAGCTGGCAAGGTAAGTTTCTTGCTAATTTTAAGCGTGGAAGTGGTGATAACATGGGTGTTGCCGGTGGTTTAAATGACCGTGCTGCTATCCCTGGTCCAATTAAAGCTTTTTACCCCAATGCTTTTGGCTTGTATAACATGAGTGGTAATGTGAGTGAGTGGGTGGCAGACGTTTACAGGCCCCTTACTTCGCAAGATGCACAAGATTTCAACTATTTCCGTGGTAATAAGTTTCAGAAATATTACAAAAATGCATCTGGCGAATACCAAAGAGATAGTGTTGGTTCAACAGAAGTTAACCGTCTGAAAAAGGTTGATATCTCTGACGAAGAAGTTAAAAACCGTCCCAACTATCAAAGGAATAATGTTATTAACTACTTAGATGGCGACAGTACAAGTCAGGTTTCTTATGGTTACGGTGTTACTTCTTTAATTAACGACCAGAGCAGGGTTATTAAAGGCGGTAGCTGGAACGACAGACCTTATTGGTTATCTCCGGGAAGCCGCAGGTTTATGCAGGAAGATCAGGGTGCAAGTACCGTTGGTTTCCGTTGCGCTCAAACTTATCTTGGCCCACCAGAAGGCCCTGGCTTTAAAGATGGCCAAACATTTGGCACTCGCAAACAAAACTCAAGAAAGAAAAAATAATATAGCAAAACCCCAATAAAAAAGCCTCCAAAAAATGGAGGCTTTTTTATTGGGGTTTTGCCTTTTTTTATTTACATCATCTGCATTAATTTTGAAACATGCAAATTGAAGAACTTTATAAAATATACCTGCAATTTCCATCTGTACAAACAGATACACGTAAGCTTAAAAAAGACGATTTGTTTTTTGCACTTAAAGGGGAAAACTTTAACGGCAATTTATTTGCGCAGCAAGCTTTAGCTGCTGGGGCTGCATATGCAATTATTGACGAAGCGGTTTCTTTTAAAAGCGATAAATTGATAATGGTTGATAATGTTTTAACTGCATTACAATTGCTTGCAAAACACCACCGCCAGCAATTTAATATTCCCTTTATTGCTATAACTGGAAGTAACGGAAAAACCACCACTAAAGAACTGCTGCATGAAGTGCTCTCTACCTCGTATAAACCTTACACTACCGAAGGGAATTTGAATAATCACATTGGTATACCGCTTACAATTTTAAAAATAAAAAAAGATGCAGAAATTGCAGTTATTGAAATGGGGGCTAATCATCAAAAAGAAATTGAAAGCTACTGCAAATACACCTTACCAACACACGGCCTTATTACCAATTGTGGCAAAGCCCATCTGGAAGGTTTTGGCGGTATTGACGGCGTAAGAAAAGGTAAAGGAGAGCTGTTTAAATATTTAAAAGAGACCAATGGCACTGCTTTTATTATGGATGATTGTGATTATTTAAAAACAATGAGCCATGGTATTACATCTATTATGGGCTATGGTACTCAAAGCAGTGGTGCAGTGCAAGGTGTTGTGGTAAACAGCAGTGAATTTCTATTTGTGCAAATACTAAAAGGCATTAACCCAGATATTATTAAAACACAATTGGTGGGTG
Organism: Chitinophagales bacterium; assembly: GCA_020059395.1. Classification (GTDB taxonomy): domain Bacteria; phylum Bacteroidota; class Bacteroidia; order Chitinophagales; family Chitinophagaceae; genus Ferruginibacter. The sequence continues at coordinate 8,693 of JAGVCC010000090.1, forward strand.
ATTATAATTTACCAAATGTACTTGCTGCTGTTACTGCTGGTGTATTTTTTAAAGTGCCGGATACAAAAATAAAATTTGCGCTTGAAAATTACACTCCGTCTAACAGCCGAAGCCAGTTAATAGAAAAGGGTACTAATAAAATAATTTTGGATGCTTACAATGCAAATCCAACCAGCATGAAAGCTGCTATAGAAAATTTTGCGGCAATGAATGGCACAAAAAAAATACTACTGCTTGGCGGCATGATGGAGCTTGGTGATGAAAGCATTCCCGAGCATAAAGGTATGATTGATCTGATTGGTAAATACAAGTGGCAGCATGTTGTACTTGTTGGTGGCGACTATAATAAATTATCACACCCCTATACTTATTTTGATGATTCGTTACAAGCCAGAAATTGGATTGCAGCACAACATTTTGAAAATACACAATGGCTGGTAAAAGGGAGCAGAAGTATGAAAATGGAAAGAGTGCTTGAGTAAGCACTCTTTCTGTAAATATTAGTTTAGAATGTGTATCGTATTGCGAAGCCTCCCCAATTACCAGTAAAACCACGGCCTGTACCAAATTCAAAACTTGGCTGCCAGTCAAGCGACAGATTAAGAGGGGCTTTATTAATTTTATAATCTAAGCCGAGTACGCCATCTATTCCAAGCCAGGTGCCGTCGTCATAAACCCTGTTATTTCTATTGCTGTAAAACCCAACATGCGCCCCAGGACCAATATACCATTTTAAACCAGGTGCGCCATTTATATCAAAGTGCACCTCATATAAACCAGTTATACGGGCTCCCCTGCTCCAGAAATAACCAATACCTTCTAAGGCAGCCTTATCATTTACAAAATGCTTTAATGTGATACCGCCTCCGTCAAGTACTTTTAAGCCTAAAGCCGTTTTATAATTTTTTCCCATACTTTGAGCTGAAACAGCAGTTATAAAAACTGTTGCAGCTGCCAATAAAAATAATTGTTTCATAATGCTTTAATTTTCTGGTTTTGTAATTACAATATTGTTTACTGCAATACTGTGTTTTAGTTAAGTCGTTTTGCGTCAGGCAAACATCATACCAATGTATTATTTTCAATTATAGCACTAAATTATTTGTGTTTTAAAATTTTTTACCGCCATTTAAGGTTGTAAGTTTGCAGGCCCAAAAGAAAGGTGTTGAGGAAAGAGTGTATAAACACCACTTTTAGTTATTTGAAAATAAATTGGAGACGTGTCCGAGTGGTTGAAGGAGCACGCCTGGAAAGTGTGTATAGGGGAAACTCTATCAAGGGTTCGAATCCCTTCGTCTCCGCATATGTTTTTATGTTACATATTACAAAGTTTAAAAGACAACTCATTTTATATAGGCCAGTGCGATGACCTTGATAGAAGAATGAGCAAGCATTTTGATGGCCTAAGTAAATACACCAAATCTGTAAGGCCACTAAGGCTGGTATATTTTGAAATGTTCATCACCAGAAAAGAAGCGTTAAAAAGAGAACGTGAAATCAAAAATAAAAAAAGCAGAAAATACATAGAACACA
>JAGVCC010000038.1 GCA_020059395.1 Chitinophagales bacterium
GGTTTTTATAATTTAACCACTTAAAACTTAAAATTTATGAATTTAATTGAACGTGTAAAGAACATTTTAATTACGCCAAAAACAGAGTGGGACGTAATTAACGGAGAAACTGCCACGCAGCAGTCGTTGCTAATGAGTTATGTTATTCCCTTAGCAGTAGTTGCTGCTGCCGGGCCGCTTTTAACCGGTTTATTATGGGCAGGCGCCTGGGGCTTTAAGTTTTTTTTAATTACTGCTATAATTGCTTTAATTGCCCAGGTTGTTACTTTTTATGTGGCAACAATTATTATAGATTTACTGGCCCCAAGCTTTGGTTCTGAAAAAAACATAAACAAATCAGCCCAATTGGTTGCATACTCAGCAACGCCTTCATATGTTGCATCATTACTTTCTTTTATACCTGTAATTGGTTTTTTAATTACTATAGCCGGATGGATTTATGGGGTGTATATTATGTATCTGGGGGTTGGGCCTCTTAAAAAAACACCAGAAGACAAAAAAGTAGTATACCTGCTTGTTGCTTATGTTATAATGATAGCATTATATTTCATTATAACAGCCATTTTAGGTGCTATACTATTTGCGGCACTTGGCATGGGTACATTAAGGGCATTGAGCGTATAAAATTTATCTGCATTTTTAAAGCACCTGCATTACAGCAGGTGCTTTTTTATTAATTGCATTTAACGGAACTTTACTACAAATATGTAACTATGAATATAGCAGATATAAGAACTGATTACAAAATGCAGCAATTGAGCGAAGAAGATGTTGCAGCTACACCCAAAGCACAATTTGATAAATGGTGGAATGATGCAGTAAACAGCGACATAGATGAAGTAAATGCCATGACTTTAGCCACAGTTAATGAACAGGGCATACCCGATGCTAGAATTGTTTTATTAAAGGATTTCGACGAAGCAGGTTTTGTTTTTTTTACCAACTATAACAGTGCAAAAGGCAATACATTGCAGCAAAATAAAAATGCCTGTCTGGTATTTTTTTGGAAAGAGCTTGAGCGACAGGTGCGTATTACGGGCATTGCCGAAAAAATAAGCGAAGCGGAAAGTACCGCATATTTTAACAGCCGTCCTTCAGGCAGCAAAATAGGTGCATGGGCATCTCCACAAAGCCAAGTGGTGCCAGATAAAGAATGGCTGGAAGAAAACTATAAAAAAATGAGTGCAGCTTATACTGATAGCTCAATAGAAAAACCGCCACATTGGGGTGGATATAGGGTAATGCCCTTTAAAATAGAATTTTGGCAAGGCCGCCCCAGCCGCATGCACGACAGAATTTTGTACACAAAACAAACTGATGGCAGCTGGAAGATTGAAAGGCTGGCTCCTTGATAATTAAAAATTAAGAATTAAAAATTTTAGGAAATAAGTAGCATTACCTATTCCTCATTCTTAATTCTTAATTCTTAAACGGTATTAAGCTTTCTTTTTAGCAACTGCTTTTTTAGTAACTTTTGCAGGCCTGCTTTTACCAAATGAACCTGAAAAAATTTTTCCTTTTTTTGTTTTAACATCACCACGTCCCATAAAAAATGTTTTATTGTTTAATAAAGTTAGTTGTTATAAAAAAAGCAAGGTAATAAGCACCTTGCTTTTTTATTAGTTTACAGCAGCATTACAATTTTGCAGCCAGTTCTTTACCAGCTTTAAACTTAGCCACTTTTTTAGCTTTAATTTTAATTACAGCGCCAGTTTGAGGGTTACGTCCGTTACGTGCCGCTCTTTTGCTAACTGCAAAAGTTCCAAACCCTACTAAAGTAACTTTACCACCGCCTTTTAATGTTTTAGTAACTGCTTCTACAAAAGAATCTAAAGCAGCGTTTGCCTGTGTTTTTGTAACACCTGCATCATCAGCAATTTTTGCTATTAATTCAGCTTTGTTCATGATATATTTTTTAAGTTTTTTACAGTGGGCAAATATAGAAGGTTTTTACTTGCAATAAAATTTTTTTGCAAAAGAAAAATTCTGTAAAAACCGCTGAAATGCGCAAGGAATAAGGCTTTCAGCCAGTGAGTTGTTTTGTGCAGTTGTGTTAAAAAAAATGCAGCCGGCCTAAAACCCTTACCAGCAAGCCATTTGGAGACTTTGCTAATAAAGAAAGTAAGTGATTTAAAATGCTGTTATTTACTCAATAATTTGCATTACTGAGCGAAAAGCTACGAATTGATTACCCCATTTATCAAAAACCTTTTGCCGCATTTCGCCGGCATACTTATCAATATAGCGGTTGTAATTTGCTTTGCTTTCTGCATGGTATTGTATGGCATAGGTAGGGCCTTCAGCATCATCCACATCCAGCAAACGCAGGGTTACAGCATGTGTAAAACAACCAGTGGCAATTACTTCGGATATATGTGTTTGTTGCATCCATTGCAACCAATCTGCTTCAATGGATGATTCTATTTTTATTGTTACGTTGTAAATAAGCATAAGTAAAAGTAAAATTTAGGTATCAGATTTTTTCATATCGGTCAGCAATTTCCAGCTTAAAAAACCCAATATGGCTATTACGCCAATAATAGCCGGCCATAACCACCATTTATTACTGTTGTTTTTTTGTTCGGA
>JAGVCC010000452.1 GCA_020059395.1 Chitinophagales bacterium
AGAATTTGTAACAAGATGCAAACTATGCTGGCTTTGCACAAGTGGGTTGGGGTGTTTTTTAAATGTTTTAACATTTCTCTCTGTTCTTTTGCCTTGATGCTAAAGAACCAAAAAATCAAGGCTAAACGAATGCTCCGCCGTTTAGCCGGCCAGCGCTTCACAAAGAGTTTACTATTTTGTAACTAACCTGTTTAATGTTCCGCTTACAAGAAAAATTAGTTTTTTGCTACTGCTTAAAAAGCATTGGTAAGACAGTATTACTAATACGTTAAACTATGAAAGGTAACGTACCGTTCATGAGCCTGTATTTTGACATAGCAACAGAAGAGATTTTAGAATAGTAACCCTTAAAGTTTGATGCAACGAAATTAAGAGTAGTATTACCACAGTTGAAACCACAATAGCAAAAAAGCTGTAACAACCAGTAACAATTAAACAGCCTTTACTATTCTTTTCTTTTTGTCTTGATACAAAAAGAAACAAAAAAATCAAGGACAAATAAATGGCTCCGCCTATTTGTCCGGCCAGCGCTTCACGAAGACTTCAATTTATACTTTACTGTTTTTTTAAACATAGCACTATGGATACAATCTGGCCATTATGCTACTCTCCGCTAATCATTCGTAAGGCCGTATAACAAATAAGTAACACCATAAAAAGTAACGCACCACAATGTTAATAGCATTTGTAAATAGTTTCTGTGGCGGTAATTATTCTGTTGCCGCATGTGTAAACTGATGCATAGCTAAGAATAGAATTACCACTGCTTAAGCCACAGTAGCACAAAAGCCACATCAAGGAACAATCCCGGGAAAGGGCTGTATTCTTTCCCGGGCGGCTTTTTTGCTTACTTTTTTTCCGCAAAAAAAGTAAGCAAAAAGAAGCCACGCTATTAAAAGAACTTTAAGGCTTTGTTTAAGTGTAAAACAAAACCAACTTATCTCCTAACTTTGTTCACACCACAACAACGATTATGCAATTCCATACCAAAGGCCTGCCAGCCGATACACTCATAAAACTCTACAAACAGCTTTTACTCCCCCGCATGATAGAAGAAAAAATGCTGGTACTCTTGCGGCAGGGTAAAATAAGCAAATGGTTCAGCGGTATTGGGCAGGAAGCAATAAGCGTAGGCGTAACACAGGCACTGCAGCAAGATGAATGGATTATGCCCCTGCACCGTAACCTGGGCGTATTTACAGGAAGAAACATGCCGCTGCATAAATTATTTATGCAATGGCAGGGCAATAAAGAAGGCTACAGCAAAGGGCGGGAAAGAAGTTTTCATTTTGGCAGTAAGGAACATTATGTGTGTGGCATGATAAGCCATTTGGGTCCTCAGTTAGCCATTGCAGATGGTGTGGCACTGGCCTATAAATTAAAAGACGAACAAAAAGTAGCTGTAGCCTTTAGCGGAGATGGTGGCACCAGCGAAGGCGATTTTCATGAAGCATTAAATGTGGCAGCCGTGTGGGACCTGCCCGTAATTTTTATTGTAGAAAACAATGGCTACGGATTAAGCACACCTGTAAACGAACAGTACCGCTGCTTTAGTTTAGTGGATAAAGCCAAAGGCTACGGTATGGAAGGCATACGCATTGACGGCAACAATATTTTAGAAGTGTACGACACCATTAAAGGCGTACGGGATTACTGCATACAAAACCAAAAACCTTATTTAATTGAGTGCATGACATTTCGTATGCGTGGGCACGAGGAAGCCAGCGGCGTAAAATATGTACCGCCAGAGTTATTTGACCTGTGGCAGAAAAAAGATCCTGTAAAACGCTACGAAGAATTTTTATTGGCAGAAAATATTTTATCGGCACCCGAAATTGAAAACATAAAAGTCGAAAACAAAACATATATAGAAAGCGAACTGGCCATTGCGTACGGAGCCGCTGCATTAACACCAAACACGTTGGAAGAGTTGGGAGATGTATACGCTGAAGGCGTGAGTGGTGAGTCGTCAGTAGTGAGTGGGCACTCAGCAATTGTTACTTCAGGCTTATCATCAAAACGCTTTCCACCAGCAGACGCCAATACTCACCACTCACCACTCACCACTCACGAGCAACGTTTTGTAGATGCCATACAAGAAGCCTTACGGTTAAGCATGCAAAAGCATGATAACCTCATCCTCATGGGGCAGGACATTGCAGAATACGGCGGTGCCTTTAAAATAACCGAAGGATTTGTGCAGGAGTTTGGCAAAGCAAGGGTACGCAACACACCCCTGTGCGAAAGCGCCATTGTGGGTGCAGCACTCGGCCTTAGTTTAGAAGGTTATAAGAGTATGATGGAAATGCAGTTTGCCGATTTTGTAACCGTGGGCTTTAACCAAATAATAAACAACTTGGCCAAAATACATTACCGCTGGGGGCAAAATGCAGATGTGGTTATACGCATGCCCACCGGCGGCGGCGTGGGTGCAGGGCCCTTCCATAGCCAAAGTAACGAAGCATGGTTTGTACACACACCCGGCCTTAAAGTAGTGTACCCCAGCACTCCTGAAGATGCAAAAGGTTTATTGATTGCCGCCATAAACGACCCCAACCCCGTGCTGTATTTTGAGCACAAAGCCCTGTACCGCAGCATAAGCGGCCCCGTGCCACAAGGCTATTACGAAACCGAAATTGGCAAAGCAAAAATTGTAACCGAAGGAACTGATGTTACCATTATTACCTACGGCGCCGGTGTACACTGGGCGCTGGACTATGCAAAAAACCACCCACAACTTTCTATTTATATTTTAGACTTACGCACCCTGCTGCCGCTGGATTACGATGCTATAGCAGCAGCCGTTGCCGCCACCGGCAAAGTATTACTACTGCACGAAGACAGCCTTACCGGCGGCATTGGCGGCGAAGTGGCTGCCTGGATTGCCGAACATTGTTTTAGTTATTTAGACGCACCCGTTATGCGCTGCGCCAGCCTTGATACACCCATACCTTTTAACATAGAGCTTGAGAAAAATTTTATGGCGTACAGCAGGTTGGGGGAAATGGTGGGGAGATTGATGGGGTGGTGATTTTTTTAGCCGATTTTTGAAGGCCATAATTAAAACCAATAGCATTTTCTCCAAAAGTGGAAATGGTATTGAGATTCTGCTCGCCAAGTTTCGTGTCTTCACCATAACTGTTCGGAGTATCCGTATTTTATCGTATTAATGTTACCATCCCTTGTTCATTTTTACTTATACCCAATAACGTTGTATAAGAAATTTTCCAAAAATAACTACCCATAGGTACTGGCTTTCCCTTAAAATTACCATCCCATTTTTCAGTACTATTTTTTGTTTCAAAAATAATACTACCCCATCTGTTAAAAATTTTGAACTGATAATTTTTGGGAATAAATGTGTTTGCAGGGCCAAATGCATCATTTAAATTATTCCCATTAGGGGTGAACGCATTGGGAATAAAAAATTTACAGTCGCCATCAATTACATTTATTGTATCAGTAACTGTACAATCTTGGGTTACGGAAACACTATAAACACCGGGATTATTTATTTTTATTTGGTTAGTTTTTTCGCCTGTACTCCAGCTATAGGTAGCATTGTTATAAAAAAAAGCTGATAATACTATTGGTTTGGTTTTACATACACTTGTATCCTTTCCTAAATTTACTATTGGCTTTTGTTTAATAAATACATTTATAGTGTCTGCTGTTAAAGTACAATTATTATTTGCAAAATTCAGCCAATATTTACCTGCGGTTTTAACATTAATTTCTGGGGTAGTTTCTCCTGTACTCCACAAATAATCAGCACCACTTATTAATTGCGTGGGAGTTAATTTTGCATTACTTGTGTCGCATATTCCTGCATTATCATCTAATAAATTGTTGTCGTTTGCAATAAAAACTTTTAAAGTGCTTATGTCTTGCTTAACAACCCCACATCGTGTAGAATATGCTTTCATAACTACATTATACAACCCTGCGTTTAAATATGTATGAGATGGATTTGGTATGGTTGAAAAATTGTTGTCACCAAAATCCCAACTTAAAGAATCGATACCCAAAGTTGTGTTTATTGCAAATAAAGCTGTTTTATTTGTACATAGCCTGTTGTTAGATTGAATTGTGTACGAAACAAGCGTAGGGTCAAAATAACTTTGAACCAAAGTTGGCAAACCTAGTTTTAATTTACTGCTTCCATCATTACCTAAAAAAATGCCTTGTACATTATAGCCACAACTTTGCCCGTAGTTATTAGGGTTAGTAACAGCAGCTAAATAGTTACTATTACTAACACAATGATAAATTTTACCGTCTGTTGCTATTTGCAAACCAGCCGAAAAACTTCCAGGTGATGATGAAATTAATTGCTTAGAATTAAAAATAGTTACTGCATTTTGAGAAGTAATATCAAATTGAAATAGCTGGCCATCACCATCAGTTTCTGCATTATTAGAAACATATAACAGATTAGCATCGGGAGAAAACTCTACTGAATAAACTCCTGCGTATGGAATTTGTGTAGTAACAGGTGCAGGTTTAAAGAAAATTGAATTAAATATTACTCCGGTTGTATTGTCAAAATTAGATAACTCTACTAAATTATTTTCATAAGAATGTGCTGCTGCAATTTTTTTTCCATCAATAGAAAACTTTAAAATACCTATCGCATTACTCTGAAATTTGTCTATGGTTACTGCTCCTGTACTAATAACAGGTGTAGTATTTATGCCTGTTTTAGTAAGTAAGTAAGTATAATATTTATTTGAATTAAATTCTTGTACTACTAACCAAAAATCTACTCCGTTGCAGTGATGTGTTATGGCTATTTTTTCGTAACAGTTAGTAAGTAATTGTATATTTTTCTGTAGTACTTCTCCATTTCCATTGTCGCTATTTTTGTTTATTACATTATACCTTAAACCACTATTTGGCCTATCTGCAGCCCCTACAGTAAAAAGATAAAAAAGAGTATCATTATCAGGCATTGGTACTAAAATTGCGTTATTTGTGCTGCTTAAATCTCCCAACAACCCACTACCATTTTTTACTACAGTTTGTTTGTTATTTAAAATTGTACTGCCATTTGAGTAAAATAATAATTTGCCACTTGCATCGGATAGTACGGTTCCGCCTTCAACATAAGTGAGCTGTGCATCATTTAGTATTTGAGGTGGATTTACATTAAAATTTATTCCAATCTTATCCCCAAAATACCAAATATTGTTTCTTTTTTGCGCAATGCTTGGTATATTGATAAAGCAAAAAATAATAATCAGTAATTTTTTCATTTTTACGTTCGCTATTATACCAAACCTTATATTTTTTCCGATGTTGGCATTCTTAATCAACGTGTAATTTAAACAATTTCATATTACTAACTCCCTCATTATGCCTGCCCTGTTTTTTTCAGGGTTTCCTTTAACCCTTACCAACGGCAAGGTTCGTGAAAACATCATAGCTGTTCGAAAGATTTAGCTTGAATTTGGATAAATTAAACGTTTTGCTATTTCGAGGTCTCCATTACATAACTATACAAAATCAAATAGAATACTTTTTTCAAGCTCAATACAAAATTTTTTCTTTGCTATTTTAAACCCCGTATTAGCGCAGATATGCGGTGCAGTAAATGCAGCCTAGTGTATCTGTGCAACACCGCTAATCATTTTGCCGAGGTGGGGAAAATGGTGGATATATTTCAGTTTTTTCCCCACTGGCAAGTGTTCTGTCTGCAACAGCTCACTTGTGGCTAATAGTGTTAGCGGTTTATAACCGCAGCATAAACAAGCCAAACCAACAAAGCACTGCTGCCGTTTATTTTACGCTCCTTTCTCCGCCTCCTGTGGTTTTCAAACAACGGCGAAAAAATATAATGCTCCAATTGCTTCATAGCAAGTGCTCATTATAACTGCAAAGCCAGCATATACAACTACCTTTCCGGTATTATGAGCAATCAATTTAATACCCTTATCGATAGTTATCTGGCCAATAATGTTGGTATAGACAAAGCCTTTATGTCTGAAAGTTTATGTAAAGGGCTGCAGCAAAATATACGGCAACTGCAGCTTAACAATACCCTCACTGCTGCCGGTATTGGTAATGCAAAGTTGAAAGACAGTGATCAGAAAATGAGAGGTGATAAAATTTCGTGGCTGGACAAGAGTAATAACAATGTATTTGAACAGGAGTTTTTATCGCTGGCCGAAGATTTTATAGGGCACTTAAACAGCACCTGCTACACCGGTATTAACAGTTACGAATTTCACTATGCAGTATATGAGCAGGGCAGTTTTTATAAAAGGCATATAGATCAGTTTAAAACTGATAACAAAAGAAAGTTTTCTTTTATTAACTACTTAAACGATGACTGGCTGGATGCAGACGGCGGCCAGTTATGTGTATACCCCGATAATGAAATACAAACAATACAGCCCCACGCAAAAACAGCCGTATTTTTTAAAAGTGATGAGGTGGAACATGAAGTGATGCTTTGCAACCGCAGCCGCATGAGCATCAGCGGCTGGTTGAAAAGAGTGTAGCGTTATTACCCCGTTTTGTTTTTTAATTCACTGGCAGGTATTTCGCCGCAGGAAACTCACTTGCGTCACTTAGCCTTAGCGATTTATAACTGCAGCAAAAACCAGTTAAACCAATAAAGTCTCGCCGCCCTGTGGTTTTCAACCAACGACTAATAATATTTCAAGACCTTTCAAAAAGCATCATCAGTGATTGTATTCACCAAAAAACAGCATATTTGGTGAGTACAATCACCAAAATAAATGATTGACAGGGTATTACAGGATAAAATAGCCGGGCCCCAGCACAAAGGCAAGGCTATAATTATTATTGGCCCAAGGCAGGTGGGAAAAACAACACTTATAAAAACTTCCCTGCCATTTATATTACTTTTGCGCAAAAATTACAAATGGCTTTAGCACAGCGCAGCAGGCAGCAAAATTTTATTCTCATTCTTATATTGGGCGCATTAAATGCCATTACGCCTTTTTCAATAGATATGTATTTGCCCGCCTTTCCCCGTATTGCGGCAGATTTTAACACCACCATAGAAAAAGTGGCGCTGTCAGTATCTACTTATTTTTTAGGCTATGCTGTAGGGCAAATTATTTATGGCCCTCTGCTGGACCGGTTTGGAAGAAAGCCGCCATTATACGCCGGGCTGCTGTTATACATTGTTGCCACAATTGGCTGTTTTACCAGCAGCAGTATAGAGGCTTTGTGGGTTATACGTTTTGTGCAGGCACTGGGTGGTTGTGTAGCATCGGTAGCAGCTATGGCTATGGTAAGAGATTTTTTTCCGGTAGAAAAAAGCGCCAGTGTTATTTCATTACTGGTATTGATATTAGGAGCATCGCCATTGCTGGCACCAACGGTGGGCAGCTTTATTGTGGGCTGGTGGGGCTGGCATTTTGTTTTTATTATGCTGGCGGTTATTACAGCCATTATTCTGGCAGCCGTGTTTTTCTTTTTGCCACAGGGGCATGTGCCGGATAAAAGTATTTCCTTAAAACCATCACCCATTATAAAAGGGTTTAAAGAAGTAATTACTAACCCAAAGTTTTATGTGTTTGCACTGGCTGGTTCATTTTCTTTTAGCGGTTTGTTTGTATATGTGGCACATAGCCCTGCCATTTTTATGAACTTTTTTCGGTTGGACGAAAAACAATATGGCGGTTTATTTGCTTTGTTATCGGTAGGTTTTATTGGTGGCAGCCAATTAAATCATATTCTTACAAAAAAATTCAGCAACCAGCAGATATTAAAAACAGTGCTGCTGATACAGGTAATAATTGCGGTGTTGTTTTTATTGGGTTCTGTACAGCAGTGGTTTGGTTTAACTGCAGTAATTGTATTGCTTTTTGCATTACTTAGCTGCTGCGGTATTACCTATCCTAATGCAGCAGCGCTTTGTATGGCACCGTTTTCAAAAAATGCAGGTACCGCTTCATCTTTACTGGGCTTTATACAAATTGGTATTGGCGGCTTCATATCCGGCAGTGTAAGCATGTTGCCTTTTGATGCTGTTACGGCAATGTCTTGTATAATGGCGGTAACTACGGTAGTTGCGCTGGTAATCTTATTACTGGGGCAAAATAAAATACGGTAACTAAATGTTTTCACATTTCTGCTGACTGCTAAATCAAAGTTTCCTACTCCATTAATTTAGCATCGTCATTTTTATAAGTAATAAGTTCTGCAGCACATTTACAAATGCACAGCAGGCTTATAATAAAAACGCTGCTGTAATTTCCAAAACTGGTATTTTTTATAAGAAAAATACTGCCCAGAGCTCCCAGCACTACGGCTATATGTATTACCAGTTGCCTGCCGTCAAAAAGGGCGGCATACTCATCAGGCTTTGCTGTAAAAAACTGGCCGTTTCTAAAAAAGCCCATAATTAAGTAATAGGCCTGGCTAAAAACACTAACTAATAAACCGAGGTTAAAAAATTTATTTTGAAAAAGCAGTGTACTCAATACAGTGCTTTTATCGGTACTGTTGTTTGCTACAAAGCCAATAAACGTAATTATAAAAATGGAGTAGAATATAAAAATGCCAATGCGTATTAATAAATATTTTATAGCCCTGTTAATATTATAAACCAGCGGTTGGTTTGTGTTTACTTCAGTGAGCGGTTGCCCCTGGCTAAATACAATGCGTATGGTATTTAAAAAGGCCATTACTAATGTCTCCATCCAAAAAAACCAAAAGGCTTCAAAGGGTTGCCAGTCAAAAAAGGCTACACCAAAAATGGGCAGCGCATTAAAAACTATTATAAAGAAAATTGCAATTGGTTTAGTCATGTGTTACAATAAAAATCATTACTCTTTTAATTACCGGGCCGGTTTATCTGCCCTTATAGTTACGGTAAAAAATGCATCATCAGGGTTTTCAAAATCAGTGTTACAATAAGCATCCAATTGTAAAAATTTAATTTCAGTGGCATCGTATCCTACAGCACCTGTAAATATATAATTCAGCCGTTTCCGCACCTTTGCATCTATATCCACCACCCGTTGCATTCCATTGTTGGCAATTAATTTTTGTACTTCCTTATCTAACACATCTAAAAAAGCCAATGCATTGGCTTTACCTTTTATAATAACTGTTTCTGCTTCGTATCTAAACAGTTTGCTTACACTTTTATAGTTTATTATCACGCCCTCGCCAAAGCCTTCTAAGGTAACGGTGCTTTTACTTTTGTTTCCAAATTCTGAAGCTATGCTTTCTCCTTTAATATCTTCAAACTGGTTGCCCTGATTATTTACAATTTTTACCAGCTGGTCTGTAAATCGTTTTTTATCATAAGTTTTAATGTCTATTGGTTTGGGTTGGTACTTGGCTACCTGAACGCCATTTTGATATATTTGCTCTGTTACATTATTCTGTGCATCTGTTACTTTAAACACACCATCAAAATATCCGTTAGCATCAAAATTACCGCTGTACTTTGTACCGTTACTAGCTGTGTAAATTCCCTGCCCGTTTGGCCTGTTATTTTTTATTTTTCCTTCAAAACTGTCTCCATTTTTAAAATAAGTAACTCCATCAGTAAAGGTTCCGTTTATAAAATTACCCGCTTGTTTTATAAAAGAATTAGCCGGATAATTTTTATACTTTCCAAAAAAAGTATACACGCCCTTGCCGTTAAAACTACCTTCTTTATAATCGCCATCGTAACTCCACAAAGTAAAATTATCTTTTACTATTGCTTTGCCGGCCGCATCTGGCTTTTTTACAAAACTGTATCTGTTCATTAACAAGGGCTTTAAGGCTATAATTTTCAGTTTGCCTTTAATGGCTATTTCTAAGCGTTCTTTTTGTTTTGCAATTATTATCTGTTGGGTAATATCTGCGTTGCTTTTTGCGGCAACATTTTCTTTATTGATGGCAATAAGTGTATCGCCGCTTTTTATTTTAGCCTTTTCGGCCGCACCCCCTGGCACTACTTCCGTTATAATAATATATGGCTTTGTTTCAATTTTATTTTCGTACAAAAAGCCAAACGTCAGCACTTTATCTTGTGCAATTAACTTGTTGGTACAGCTAACCAAACAAAGCAGGCAAAAAATTACAGTAGTTTTCATTTTTAGTTTTTAGTAAAGCCAAATGTATTTAAAACAACACTGTAAAACATACCCTGCGCAAGGTATTTGCAATTGCACTGCTTTATTTTATAGCAGCTGTAAAAGACTGATGGGTAATATAAGTGCGCCGGAATTTGATTACCCTGCAGATATATAACTGGCAAAAACAGTACAATGTTACTGATGACCACAACAGCGTCAATACTATTTGGCAAATTTTAAACGTAAGTAAAAGGTATTGCACTTGTTTTTGGCGTAAAATAAACGTGGTTACTTTTAAATGTATTACTGTGGCCCGTATTTATAAAAAAGTGGTAAGTTTATATTTATGAAAAAAGAATATTTCTTTCTGCTGCTGTTTTTTGCATATACCAGTGCTGCACAAACTAAATACCCTTCTATATTATGGGAAATTTCAAAACCCGGAATGGTTAAAAAATCGTACCTGTTTGGCACTTACCATATAAGTAACAAGGGTGTGTTTAAACTGGCGGACTCTGTTTTTTATGCACTTAAAGCGGTTGACATGGTGGGCACAGAAGTAAACAATAATAACTGGCAACAGGAAGATGCGGATTATTATAAAATGAAGTACAGTTACGACATGCTGAATGCAGGTAACGAAGAATTTACTATTACAGAAGGCACGTTTAGAAAAACAAATCCTGTGACTAAACTGCCCGCTTTTATTGCACTGCAGCCTGGTGCCATCAACTATTTTTTATACCGTAACAACAGGGGTAATGAAGATTTTGAAGAAGAAGCTTTTCTTGACCGTTTTATAGCATCGGCTGGTTATAAACTGGGCAAAAAAATTGTTGGTCTTGAAAATTATTTAGAAAGTGCCGTTAAGGGTATAGAGGCTGCAAAAGAATCGCAGCTGGAAGAAAAACGTTCTAATAAAAAACTTCCCGATGGTCTCTCGTACAACATGATTAACGATATGATTTTTGACGGCTATAAAAATAGCAGCCTTGATATGCTTGATTCGCTGGACCGGTACAATTATAATAGCGATGCTTACTATAAAATATTTATTAAAGACCGCAATTATAACCAGGCCGACAGTATGGATTATTATATTAAAGCTGGTTACGCACTTTTTGCTGCAGTTGGGTCGGCACATTTGCCGGGAAGCGAAGGTGTAATTGAAATACTCCGCAAAAAAGGTTACACCGTAAGGCCCGTTACACTTAAAGGCCATGCAAAAGATGAAATAGAAAATATAAAAAAAACAATGTACCCTGTACAGCTGCATCAGTACAATACGGCAGATGGTTTTAGTTATGTTAGCCCGGGCATATTGCAGCCTTC
>JAGVCC010000104.1 GCA_020059395.1 Chitinophagales bacterium
CTAATTTAGGTGGCGCCTTTGCAGAAGTGATAATGGAAGAGCTGGCACACAAACACAGTTTTGGTATTGTAACAACGCATTACCTTAACCTTAAAGTAATGGCTAATAAAGTACCGGGAATTATAAACGGCGCCATGCAGTTTGATGAAAAGAATTTACTGCCCATGTATAAACTGATTGTTGGCAAGCCCGGCAGCAGTTACACTTTTAGTATTGCAGAGCGTATTGGCTTAGAAAAGCGACTGATAGAAAAGGCAAGAACACTGGTGGACGAAGACCATTTTACTTTAGACAAATTACTGAACCGCACCGAACAGGATTTACAAAAAATTGATAAAGAGAAATACGAACTGCAAAAACTGCTGAAGGAAAATGAACGCCTGCGTAAAGAAATGAATGCCGTGCTGCAAAAAGAAAAACACCTGCAGGAAATAGAGCGGTTGAAACATCAGAATAAAATAGCCGAAGAAAAATTTGTGTATTTAAAAGATATGGAGCGCCGCTTAAAAGCGATGGTTATAGAATGGCGCAAAACAGAAGATAAAGGCAAAGTGGTAAAAATGATAAATGCTCTTTTGTTTAACCAAAAAGAAAAATTCACTGCCGAAAAGCAGCAGAAAAAAATTGATGAAAAGTTTGACATTATTGGCGGCGAAGTAAAAGTGGGGGACAAAGTAAAAATGAAAAACAACCGCAGCACCGGTATTGTAAAAGAAATAAAAGGTAAAAAAGCGGTGTTGCAGGTGGGTGTGGTGCCTATAACGGTGGATGTGATGGATGTGGTGGTGGTAAAGGATAAACCCGAAGTAAACGAAACGGCATAAT
Source organism: Chitinophagales bacterium (assembly GCA_020059395.1). Taxonomy (GTDB): domain Bacteria; phylum Bacteroidota; class Bacteroidia; order Chitinophagales; family Chitinophagaceae; genus Ferruginibacter. Next base: position 826 of record JAGVCC010000104.1, read on the forward strand.
GCACTAAAAATATTTTTCCGATTCGGTAAAATGGTTTGCCACAGCAGTCCACCCTTTCAGGCGGGGTTTACACAAATTAACCCGGAGAATAAATTCAGCGTTTCAGTCACTATGTGGCAAGTGCTTGATTGCTCAGGCAACCATCTTATTGCAATAGCAATCAGCCGCAAAGCACAAAAAATACTTAATAATATTTGCCAGATTTTTGGGTATAAAACTCCCTTACCGTACATTTGCCGCGGAGAGCTGGCAGAGTGGTCGAACGCGGCGGTCTTGAAAACCGTTGACTGTAACAGGTCCGGGGGTTCGAATCCCTCGCTCTCCGCTTTACCCTCCATAGCTTTAGCGACGGAGGGTTTTTTATGATTATTCTTTTCTCATGTTTCAGATAGTTTATATACTGCTCTGCAAGGATGGTACCTATTATAAGGGCTGTACCAGTAATCTTGACGAAAGAATTAACAGGCATCAATAAGGCTATGTAGATTCAACAAAAAACAAGCTTCCTCTAAAACTTGTATTTCACTGTGTTTTTCCTGATAAAACCAAGGCCTTTGAATTTGAAAAATATTTAAAATCTAGTTCTGGTATTGCATTCAGAAATAAACATTTCATTTAATTTCCCTTTACCCTCCATAGCTTTAGCGACGGAGGTTTTTTATGATTATTACTGTAAGTTTTTTATTTTAAATACTTTCCCTTTCTATTTATTACGGATTCATCAATCTTATTTAAACTCTTTTTTACCAATAAAGGTTTACTGTAATGCAATATACTGTGCAAAATCATTTTTTACTTTGTGCAGCAAAACGCTATATATTTGGGTACGATTGATTGCTGCAACAATGACCTACAAAAACATCCCAGACGCCAGAACTGTAACTGAGCTACAGCATCGCATAGCTGAGTTTGACGATGCTATTGCATATAAAAAATTATTTACACATTTTTTCCTGCCTTTAAAAAGCTTTTCGTTTGCCATAATAAAATCGGGGCAGGTTGCGGAAGAAGTTGTAAGTGATGTTTTTATGGAAATATGGGCAAGGCGCAAAAGGTTGCTTGAAATTGATAACCTGCAGATGTATATGTATGTTAGTGTGCGCAACGCATCGCTTCGTAAACTGCAGCAATCAAAAAAAATAGCTACACTGCCGCTGGATGATTTAAAAGTAGATTTTACCAGCCCAGATCCTGACGCCGTTACCAACCTTGTTACACACGAACTGCATGAAAAAATTATGGCAGCAATTGATCAGTTGCCGCAGCAATGCAAAATAATTTTTAAACTGGCTAAAGAAGACAGGCTTAAATACAAAGAAATTTCCCAAATACTTAATATCAGCGTTAAAACAATCGATAATCAGTTGGCAATAGCGCTTAAAAAAATTGCTTCTGTCTTACAGGTACCGCTTAAATCAACCCACCGCAAATAAAGTAATGCCCTTTTGGGGGATTTTTTTTTTTCTTGTCTCTATTAATTTGCAGATATGAAAAAAGACCGCATCTGGACATTACTATCCCGTAAATTATCTGGTGAAGCCACCAATGCCGAACTCCATGAGCTGGAGGATTTACTTCAATTACACCCTGAGTCGGATATTGCTCTGCAATTGGTTAAAGAATATTGGGGCATACCTGCAGAGGCAGATGCAGATTACTTGGATGCTACTTATCATTTACATAAGCAAAGAATAAAGCAGGCTGGTTACGATATTGAAATGACTGATATCAACAATCAGGAAGACAGCGGAGAATTAAATATTGAGCAAGAAGGGCTGTATGTAACCAACGGAAAAAAAATATTTATATGGAGTGCAGCAGCACTTGCCGCAGTTGTGGTGTTTATTATGTTTTTTACCGGAACGGAAACAGCAGCTACCATAAAAACTGCCAAAACCCCCAGTGAAGTAAGTACTAAAAATGGCAGCCGCAGTAAAATAACACTGCCAGATGGTACGCAAGTATGGCTAAACGGCAATAGCCGCCTTTTTTATGATAACGAAAACTTCGGAAAAACTATCAGGGAGGTGTCGCTTACAGGAGAGGCTTATTTTGACGTAGTTAAAAATGCAACAAAACCCTTTGTAATTCACACCGCAGAAATTAATATTAAAGTGCTTGGTACAGCTTTTAACGTAAAGGCTTACCCTGAAGATAAGCAAACCGAAACCAGTTTAATAAGAGGGAGTGTGGAGGTTACCATAAAAAACAGACCCAACAATAAAATCATTCTTTCTCCAGATGAAAAATTGGTGGTGGACAACAGCAGTGCCTATATATTGCAACCTGCTGCCGCCCAAAAAACAGAAAAAGAGGAAGTACCGCAACCGCAGGTATCGGTTAATAAATTGGTATACAGCCCGATTGACAGTATTGTTGCAGAAACAGCCTGGGTAAATAACCGCCTTGTTTTTCGTGACGAAAGCTTTGAAGAAATGGCTGTAAAAATGCAACGTTGGTATAATATTGAAATTGAAATTACCGACCCAAAACTGGCCAAACAAAGAATTACTGTAACGTTTGTAAACGAAACTATTACGCAGGCGCTTGATGCCTTAAAAATATCTTTTCCTTTTAAGTACCGGCAAGACGGCACAAAAATTATTATTTACCACTAACGCTTAATTAAATGTTATATGAATACACAAACAAACACCTCATAATTAAAAATTAAAAAACGGAGCTGTTGCTGCAACAACACTCCGCCAGGTTAACGTAACACCAACAGTTGCAGCGGATATTATGCCGCCGCCTCTGTATTTATTAACCCTTCAAATATATTATATGAAAAGGATTGAAACAACCAATGTTTCAGCAACGGTTTTTGTATACTTAAAGATTGCCAAAATTATGAAACTGACTGCTGCTTTTCTGCTGTTCGCCTGTTTGCAGGTTTCTGCAAAAGGATGGTCGCAAGACAGAATTTCTTTAAAAATGGAACAGGCAGAAATTAAAAAAGTGCTTTTTGCTATTGAGAAAAAAAGTAATTACCGTTTTCTGTTTACAGAAGATGCCATGAAAGGCAAACCTAAAGTAACTGTAAACGTTGATCAGGCCACAGTAAGTGAAGTGCTGGATAAAATACTTACTAATACCGGAATCAGTTACCGCATACTGGCCACTAACCTTGTGGTGCTTAAGGAAGGAGTATCATCAGAAGAAATTAATAACAAAGAAGTACGGATAACAGGCCGTGTGGTTGCTGCAACCGGAGAACCACTGGCAGGAGTATCGGTACTTATCAGAGGCAGCCGCACCGGTACATCAACAGATGCTAACGGTAATTTTTCAATTACAGTACCAGACGATGCGGTGCTTGTTTTTAGTGCTATTGGTTATGAAGCCAGTGAAATTGCAGTGGCAGGAAGAACATCGGTAACAGTAACACTGCAACAGTCAACTCAAAAAATTGATGAAGTGGTGGTTATTGGTTACGGTACTGCCAGCAAAAGAGACTTAACTGGCTCTATTGTAAAAATAAGCGGTAAAGAAGTTGCAGACAGACCCAACACAAACCCTATTGCTTCGCTGCAAAGCAAAGTTGCCGGTTTATCTATTGTAAATAATGGTACACCAGGGGCTCAGCCAGATATACGGATACGTGGTACTATCAGTATTGGTTCGGTTAGGCCGTTATATGTTGTTGATGGTGTATTTAATGATAATATAGATTACATCAACCCCAACGATATTGAATCAATAGAAATTTTAAAAGACCCATCTTCCCTAGCTATATTTGGTGTAAGAGGCGCTGCAGGTGTAATTGCCATTACCACTAAAAAAGCAAAAGCCGGTCAGATAATTATTAATTACAACAATGTTTTTGGTACAAAAAAACTGGTGGATAAAATTGATCTTGCCGACGCAGCACAATTTAAAACGCTGTATGAAGAAGAAAAAGTAAATATTGGTGTAAACGCTCCGTTTGATTACACACCATGGACAGCAAACACTGACTGGATTGATGCCGTTACAAGAACTGGTAAATTTAATTCTCACAACCTGAGCGTATCGGGCAGTACAGAAAAAAATAAATTTACTATGGGGCTGGGTTATGTTGGAGATGAAGGCTTAATCCGTCATGAAAAATTAGAGAAAATATTGTTTTCTCTAAATGATGAATTTAAACTGAATAAAGCTATTAAAGTGGGTTTTAATTTTAATGGCATCAGGCAAAATGCGCCATATGGTTATGCTGCAAATGTGTTGAATGATGCAAGAAAGGTTATTCCCATTGTACCATCGGGCACAAAAACATTTTATGCAAAAAACCCTTACGGGTTAGACAGTATGAACCAAAATCTGTATTACGAATTGCCGTTAATTCAAAACTCTGGAGTGGTAAACCCGTTAATACGTTTAGAAAACGAGTGGGATAAAACAATAAATGTAGAGTACCGTACAGTGGCCAGTGTTTTTGCTGAAGTGAGTTTTCTTAAAAATTTCAACTTCAGGTCAACAGTGTATATGGATGCCAGCCAAATAAACAGCAGGGCTTATACACCATTGTATAATTCATACGATGTGGTAACTAATTCTGCATTTTTAATTAGTCCTGCCACCAGGGTTTCAGAAAACGATGAAAACTACCGTAAATATCAGCAGGATCATATTTTAAGCTACAGAGCAAAACTTGGCGATCATAGCTTTAATGCAAGTGCTGGTTTTACCACTTATTATTTTGGCTATCGTGGCAGGTCAGCATCTGTTAATCAAAGTTCAACAGGTTCGGCCATTCCTAACGACGAACGTTTTTGGTTTATAAATAACGGATTTGGAGATCAGGCTTCTCAGCGTTCTAGTTCATCACAGGCAGAACGTACAACTGTTTCTGGTCTTGTAAGGCTTTTATATAATTATCAGGGTAAATACTATTTAAACACCTCATTCAGAAGAGATGCTTCTTCTCAAATCTCTCCTGATAACAGGTGGCAAAGTTTTTGGGCTGTAGGTGGCGCATGGGAAATTACCAAAGAAAATTTTATGGCCAACCAGAAAATTTTCGACTTTGTTAAACTAAAAGCATCTGTAGGTGTTTTAGGAAACCAAACTACTTACGGTGGCGATTATCCATTCTTTCCGGGTTTGAGAAATGGTTCTGCCGCAGTTTTTGGAAACAATATTTACGTAGCAGCACAGCCCACTTACATACCTGACAGAAATTTGAAATGGGAAACAGTAAATGCAAAGGAAGTGGGCGTAGAGATAGCCGCATTTAAAAACCGTTTACGTTTTGAAGCAAGCTATTTCAATAAAGTTACCAAAGACTTGATGACTTTCATTCCGGGTTTAAACGGTACGTTGCCAAGGTTAAGTAATATAGGCAGTATTAAAAATAATGGGTTAGAGTTGTCAGCAAGCTGGCTGCAGCGTGTAAATAAAGATTTATCAGTTACAGTTTCAGGTAATTTAACCACCTATAAAAATAAAGTGCTGGAACTTGCCACCGAAGACTTTGCCATTATCAACGGATTTAACCGTACCGTAGTGGGGCAGCCCATCGGTTCATTTTATGGTTATATAGTTGAAGGCCTGTATCAGTCTTATGCCGATAAATTAGGTTCTCCGGTTAACACAGAGTTTTCATATGGCCCCGGCGATTTTAAATACAAGGATTTAAATGGCGACGGAAAAATAAATACAGAGGATAGAACATTTATTGGTAACCCTACTCCGGATTTTGCGTATGGCGGTACCATAACAGTCAATTACAAAAACTTTGACTTAGGTGTTGACGTGGGAGGTGTTTACGGAAATGAAATTTACAGAGAATGGGGTGGAACAGAATCGCCTTTTCAGCGTGTGAATTATGCTGCCTTTAAAATAAACCGTTGGCATGGAGAAGGTACTTCTAACTGGGATCCTATTCTGGCACAAGACCACCGTATAAACTACGAGGCTTCTACTTACGGTATTGAAGACGGAAGTTATTTCCGTATACGTAACCTGCAGTTAGGATACAACTTTCACCAGAGCTTACTTTCTAAAACTAAAGTGGTTAAAAACCTGCGGTTGTTTGCTAATGTTCAAAACTTAAAAACATTTAAAAACAACAGTGGCTATACACCAGAATTTGGTGGAGATGCTTTAAGCTTTGGTGTAGACAGGGCTGGTGGTGCCATACCCGTAGTTTCTACAGTTGGACTAAACGTAACTTTTTAATTATAAAACTCAAAAAATATGAAACAGCGTTTAAAAAGTAACTGGTTTATACTTTTTGCATTACTGCCTGTATTGGCTGCAATAAGCAGTTGCGAAAAGTTTTTAGACCGTAAGCCGCTTACCGCTACTTTAGATGATATCAATCAGGGCGGTATTGAAGGGCAGGTATTTGGCCTTTACAGTGCCGTTAAAGATTATGATATTGGAAATACTTTTGGCGGTATTCCATGGCAGGCCGTACATAATTTCCGTTCCGATGATTCGGAAAAAGGAAGTGATGCAGCTGATGGAGCAGAGTGGGTGGCCCCATTCGATAATTTTCAGTATGTAAAAGATTTGTGGGCTACTAACTTTTACTGGGATGGTCACTATCAGTTAATCAACCTCACCAATACTGCATTGCAAACAGCAGACTCACTAAAACTAAACGATCAGGCAGGAAAAATAAATATTGCAGAAGCCAGGTTTTTCAGGGCCTTTGCTTATTTTGATATGGTGCGTTGTTTTGGCGAAGTGCCAAAAATTGATTTCCGTTTATACGATCCTTCGCAGGCAAATATTCCAAAATCTACAGTGCCGCAAATTTTTGCATTAATTGATGCGGACCTGCAATATGCGGCGGCTAACTTGCCTGTTGTTTGGGGTTCAAAATATCCTGGCCGTTTAACCAGTGGAGCGGCTAAAGCCCTGCTGGCAAAAGCATATCTTTTCCGTGGAAATTTTGCGCAGGCTTTATCATACAGTCAGCAGGTGATTGCTTCCAATCAGTATTCTTTGTTTTCCAGTTACTATGGTATTTTTAAAGATGCTGGCGAAAACAGCAGTGAGTCAATTTTAGAATGGCAGAATTATATGGGTCCAAACCGTACTGACGACCGTGGATCATGGTACGCAACCTGCCAAGGTGTAAGGGCTGCAAATGCCACCGGCTGGAATTTAGGCTGGGGATGGAACACACCAACAGATGCTTTTGTAAACCACTTTGATCCTGCCGATGTTAGAAAAGGTTCTTCAGTATTATTTTCAGGTCAGTCTGATGATCCTTCCACCGGTGGTTACGGCGGTACATTACCTGCATACCCTACTGTGGTGCCACGCAAATACTGGAACAAAAAAGTATATGCTGATCCAGCAGTTAGATCTTCTACCGGATGGTCAGATGGTGCTTATTGGATTAACCAACGAGTTATACGATACGCTGATGTGCTGTTAATGGCAGCAGAATGTTTAAATGAAACTGGCGGTGGTGCAGCAGCAGCTACTTTATTAAATCAAGTACGTTCAAGAGTTAACATGCCTGCTATTGCATTTGTATCGCAGGCACAATTACGCATCGCCATAAAAAATGAAAGAAGAAGCGAACTTGGTTTAGAAGGTGAACGCTTTTATGACTTAGTAAGATGGGGAGATGCAGTTGCTGTGTTAGGCGGGCAAGGTTATCAGGACAGGTGTAAGTATTATCCAATACCGCAGCCTGCCATCGACCGGTCTAATGGTGTTTTAGTGCAAAACCCACTGTGGTAATTTATAATTACAAAATTTAAAACAGATTTTATGAAACATAAAATAATATATACGGTGTTTTTTATGGTTGCTTCGGGCCTTCTTTTTACATCTTGCGATAAAAAAGACAAAACAGCACTTGGCAGTTATCCTAAAGACAGTAACCCTCCCGGAGGGCCGCTGAAATTTTATACCGCATTTGAAGGTACATCATCAGATGTATTGATGAATGCAGTGGACAGTATACGTGCTAACTTCCCAAGCGATAATCCTCTTGCTTCAACTGCAGGTATTAGTGGCAAGGCGGTACAGGGTGAAAATAAAAAATTTATTAAATACTCTAAGCCCAACGACTGGGCAACTACAGCTAAAAGTTTTTCTATTTCTTTTTGGTATAAAAGAGATGGACAAACTAAAAATAATGCCGGTACTAACGGACCTGAGTACATTATGAGTTTTAAATCAAGCAACGGCCACTGGTCTGGAGCAAGCACTTTAGTATTTTTAGAGGGTAATAATGCCGCCTGTGCTGTTAAAGTAATGATGGTAGATGCAACAGGTGCAGACAATTGGTTTACATGGGAAGGAGGCAACACTATTGCAGGTATTATGAACAACGCTTGGCAGCACATAGTAATTACTTATGATGCTGCTGCAAGTACAATGAAGTTATTTGTAAACGGTGCGGCTAATGCAAATGTGAGAACATGGGGCACACATGGTTCCATTAATATTGATAATGCAGCAATAAGTGAAATGCGTATTGGTGCTGGTCCGGGTACAAGTTATGATACCGACGACTGGCTCTCATCTTCATTTAAAGGACAGATTGACCAGTTTAGAATGTATGGAACCGCATTATCAGCCACTGAAGTAAGCAGCCTGTTCACCAGCAAACTGTAACAGCATCATTTTAACAGGTTAAGTTTCTTATAATAGCAGCGAAGGTTTATAAACGGCTGAACAAGCAATTGTATCAGCCGTTTTATTTTAAATTAAAATCAAAAAAGGGCTTTTTGAATGAACAGCTTCCGGTTTAAAAAGTATTGCAGTTTTATACTACTAATAATCTTGCTTGTGGTATATAGCGGCTGTAAACAAAAAAATGAGTTGTTTACGGTGCTGCCTTCATCTGCAACAAACATCACTTTTGCCAATAACCTGCCTCAAAAAAAAATGCTCAATATCCTCTACTATCTGTACTACTATAACGGAGGTGGTGTTGCTGTTGGAGATATTAACAACGATGGACTGGAAGACATTTACTTTACTGCCAACAGCAAGGGTAATAATAAACTGTACCTCAACAAAGGCAATTTTAAATTTGAAGATATTACTGCTAAAGCCGGTATTGGTGGCACTGCAGACTGGTGTACCGGCGTAACCATGGCGGACGTAAATAAAGACGGTTATCTGGATATTTATGTTTCTGCGGTAACAGGTAAATATGGTTTAACAGGACACAACGAACTTTTTATAAATAATAAAGACAACAGTTTTACCGAAAGCAGCGAAGCTTACGGATTAAACACCGCCTGCTTTACAACCCACACCGTTTTTTTTGATTACGACCGTGATGGTGATCTGGATTGCTATATGCTTAATCAAAGCCATCATCCGCATTCAAATATTGTTGACACTACAAACAGAAAAAAATACGACAGCCTTAGCGGAGACAGATTGTACCGCAATGATATGAATACTGCTGCAAAAAAATTTACCGATGTATCTGCACAGGCAGGCATTTATCAAAGCAGTTTAGGCTACGGCTTAGGCATTGCAGTTGCCGATATTAATAACGATGGCTGGGATGATATTTATGTAGGCAACGATTTTCATGAAAACGATTACTATTACATTAATAACAGTAATGGCACTTTCACCGAAAGCGGCGCAAAGCATTTTAAACATTACAGCCGCTTTAGTATGGGAAACGATGTGGCTGATTATAACAATGACGGACAGTTAGACATAATAACTGCAGATATGCTGCCGCCAGATGAAAAAACTTTAAAAACTTATGGCAGTGATGAGAACCCGGATATATACAGAATGAAACTGCAACAAAATGGTTACCAGCAGCAATTTTCAAAAAATTGCCTGCAAATGAATAATGGCAACGGTGCAACTTTTAGTGAAACTGCATTACAGAGTGGAGTGGCCGCAACGGACTGGAGCTGGTGCCCCCTGTTCGCCGATTTTGACAATGACGGTAACAAAGATTTGTTCATTAGCAGCGGTATAGTACACCGCCCCGTTGATTTGGATTTTATACGTTTTGCTGATAAACAAAAAACCAAAGGCATGGATGCTACCGATAAGTTTGATGACGCAACCATTGCTGCAATGCCCGATGGTGCCAGCCATCCTTATTTATTTAAAGGCGATGGTAATTTGTATTTTAAAGACGTGAGTGCGCAGTGGGGCACGGCTGGCTTAAAAGGATATTTTAATGGTGCTGCGTATGCTGATTTAGATAACGATGGAAACCTTGATATGATAGTAAACAGTATTAATGCACCTGCTTTGATTTTAAAAAACAATACTGCTAAAAAAAACTATACAGCACTATCTTTTAAAAACGACAGTGGTAACACCTCCTTTGGTACAAAGGCGTACGTGTTTGCAGGCGGTAAAATGCAGTACCAGCAACTAATGCCTTCACGTGGTTTTATGTCTGGCTCAACAGCCCAATTGCATTTTGGCTTAGATACTGTTACAAATATCGACAGCATTGTGGTGGTATGGCCCAGTCAAAAAATGCAAGTGATAAAAGCACCGGTAATAAATACACTGCTTACTGTTACACCTGCCAATGCCACTGCAAATTTTGTTTATGCTGATTTTTTTTCAAAGCAACAGCAACAGTTTACAGATATTACTGCACAGATTACCTGCAATTGGGCACATAAAGAAAATGACTTTTTAGATTACAATGTGCAATACCTGATACCACACAGCCTTAGCACCCGTGGCCCCAAAATGGCGGTGGCTGATGTTAATAAAGACGGTCTTGATGATTTTTATGTATGCGGTGCTAAGTTTCAGGCCGGTGCTTTAATGATACAGCAACCCAACGGCAGTTTTGTACAAAGCGATACCGCACAGTTTAATACGTACGCTATTAGCGAAGAAGTAGATGCTGTTTTTTTTGATGCCAACGGAGATGGAAATGAAGATTTATTTGTTCTTACCGGGGGTAATGAAATTCCTGCAAATGAAATAGCATTGTTAGACAGATTGTATATTAACGATGGCAAAGGGCATTTTAAAATAGAAGTAAACGCCATGTCGGTGGTGTTTGAAAATAAAAGCTGCGCTGCAGCAGCAGATGTTGATAACGATGGTGACAATGATTTATTTATTGGTAACCTTGCCAGTCCGGTAAATTACGGCAAGCCCACAACCTCATATTTATTTATTAATGATGGCAAGGCACATTTTACAAAAGCCGGTGATAATACCATACCGTTAACTGCGCTGGGTATGGTTACCGCTGCCAGCTTTATTGATTTTGATAATGACGGCTGGAAAGATTTGGCAGTTACAGGTGAGTTTATGCCGCTTAAAATTTTTAAAAATAACAAAGGAAAGTTTACCGTAACCGATGTGAATGCATCTACAGGTATTTGGCAAAGCATGCTTGCTGCAGATGTGAATGGAGATGGATTTACTGATTTACTTGCGGGCAATTGGGGGTTCAACTCAAAATTTTGGGCTGGTAAAAATGGCCCTGTTAAATTGTTTTTAAAAGATTTTGATAATAATGGAAAGCAGGAGCAAATTCTTACTTATTCCATTGATGGAAAAAATTATCCTTTTTTAGCAAAAGACGAATTGGAAAGAGCCTTGCCCGTTTTGAAAAAAGCATATCTGCAATACAACGAAGTGGCCGGCAAAACTGTTGATTATCTATTGTATGATTTGTTTAAAGATTATGTAGAATTAACAGCAGCAGTACAGGCATCGTCTTGTTTTATAAATGATGGCAAAGGAAATTTTACCCGTAAAGATTTACCCGACGAAGTGCAGTTTGCGCCGGTATTTTCTTTTCTCCCTGTGAAGGATGGCTTTTTAGCTACTGGTAATTTTTTTGATGTAATACCATACGAAGGCCGGTATGATGCACTGCAGCCCACTGTTTTTTCTTTTAATAAATCAGTTAAAAATTTTACAGCACTTGCAAAAATTGCAGATTTTAACGGGCAGGCAAGAGATGCTAAATGGATTAAACAGGCTGGTGGTAAAAAAATACTGGCTGTTGTAAAAAATAATCAACCCATAAGCTTTTATAAATCTGTAAACGATTAAGTATGAGAAAGGATAAAATTATTTTAGGGTGCTTGCTTTTAGCAGCGGCAGTTTCCCTTAATTCAAATTGTTCAAAAGGCGGTGGGCAAAGTCCATCTCCAGTTAATCCAACTCCGGCCCCCGCCACAGAAAATATTAC
>JAGVCC010000396.1 GCA_020059395.1 Chitinophagales bacterium
AAATATATTTTTTGACAGTTCTTCAATTTGTGTTGAATGGATTTTCTGAATACATTCATTGGTAATAAATATAGTGGGGATGATATTTAACTTCCGGGGCAGCCTAAAACTATCTGCTTGTAGCTTAGCAATTGGAGTTGACGACTCTCTGTCTTCTCTCCACCCTACATCAAAAAATTTAATGTAAAGTGTTTTTATTTTTAAAGAGTCCAGTTTTTGCTTTTCATAAGCTGATAAATTAAAAACAGATTTCCAGTAATAAAATGCAGGCTCAACATCTCTGTTTATTTTATTTTCATTGCATGAAAACAAAATGCAAACAGGTAACACAAGCTTTACAAAAAGCAGCATAGGTTTGTGTGTATATTTGTGCAGCCAAAACTTCATAACATCAAAAATATGCTAATACAAAAATTACTGCCGGTTTTATTTTTATTTACCGCTACCGCAGTTGCTGCTCAAAACAAAAATGGGTTGGTAAGCGGCCCTTGGGCCGGCAATGTGGAATTACGCAATGCCATTGTTTGGGCAGAAGTAACACCAGAAGTAAAAATGGTGGCTGTAAAATTTACTGCCATCAACCCACAAAAAAATACTGCCGGGCTTGCAAGTGGCACTGTTAAATACAAAGGCACATTGGGTAATAACTTTAATCCAATAAAAATTGAACTGAATGGACTTAAAATTAATACCACATACAATTACAGTGTTATTATAAATGACAAACCGGTAGTTGTTCCATTTGCAACAAAATTTACTACAAAAGATTTATGGCAGTGGCGCAAACCTGCACCCGACTTTAGCTTTTTAGCAGGCAGCTGCGCTTACTTTAACGAGCCGGAGTTTGACCGCCCCGGCAAACCTTACGGTGGCGACTCATCAATTTTTGAAACCATGGCAAATACGCATGCAGCTTTTCATGTTTAGCTGGGCGATAACTGGTATACCCGTGAAGCGGACTATTACACAGCATGGGGTTTAAATTACAGGGCAAGCCGTGACAGAAGCCTGCCCATACTGCAAAAATTTATGGCAAGTATGCCGCAATATGCTATTTGGGATGATCATGATTATGGCCCTAACGATGCTGGTAAATCTTATTTATTAAAAGATGCAAGCCGCAAAGTTTTTATGGACTATTCGCTTAATCCTGCTTATGGCGAGGAAGGTAAAGGGATTTACTCAGTAGTTAGTTATGGAGATGTGGATGTTTTTTTAACCGACGACCGCTACTTTAGAAGTGAAGCCGAAATGAAAGACAGCATTAACGGTAAGCCCAATACAGCTAAAACCTATTTTGGTAAAATGCAAATGGACTGGTTGAAAAATGCACTGCTTTTTAGTAAAGCAACTTTTAAAATTATTGCCACCGGCAGCCAGGTGCTTAATCCTTTTAGTGAGTATGATTGCATGCGGTTTTACAGTGCAGAGTATAATGAGTTGATGAATTTTCTTTCGGCAGAAAAAATAAAAGGCATCGTTTTTTTTAGTGGAGACAGGCACCACAGCGAAGTAATTAAAATGGAACGCTCTAATTTATACCCGCTGTATGATGTTACCAACTCACCTTACACATCGGGCATTGGCAGGGTGCAGGGTGCAGAAAAAGATAATGCTGCCCGTATTACAGGCACACTGGTGGAAGAACAAAATTTTACCAAAGTAAGCATCAGTGGTAAAAAAAATGAGCGTACGTTAAAGGTGGAATTTGTAGGGATAAATGGAAATAAGCTGGGAGAGTGGCGTGTGAGCGAACAAGAAATAAAATAATTACCCATTATACGATATTTTATGCAGGGGCTTTTTTTTAAACTTACTTTGAAATAATAACCAATGAAAAAATTTGTATTAGCTGTTATTTTATTTTGTGCCGTAAACGTTAATGCGCAGGATTATAAACTTGAAGGCAACGAGGTGAAAATTGCAAAAGAAATTGTGTTTGAAACCGGTACAGATAAACTAAAGCACGAAAGCACAGCTGCTTTAGAAATAATAAAACAGTATTTAACCGATAAGTCTTACATAAGCACTTTACGCATAGAGGCGCATACAGATAACACAGGCAATGAAGCCGCCAACCAAACACTTACTGAAAAAAGAGCGCTGGCCATTTGTAAAAAATTAGTTGAAATGGGAGTGGATTGCAAAAGATTAATTGCAGTTGGTTTCGGTGGCACAAAACCTGTTGCTGATAATGGTACCGCCGAAGGCAAAGCACAAAACCGGCGCATCAATTTTATAAATGCAGCACTCCGTGGCCGTTTAATTGGCAGCATGCCTGCCGATGGTGGCGGTAAAGTGGCGGGTGATGTTTGCCAGTAAAATATTTTTTACTTCCTTCTTCATTCTTCCTTCTTCCCACTTCCTCTTATATTTGCGGCATGACATCTCAATACTTTATATACGATAAGAAAAAGGTTATTCAGGCGCTGCGTTTTCATTTTATTACCCGTAGGGAAATAAAGGTAATGATAATACTAGTAAACGTTTTTGCACTGGTTTCCGCCTCACTGTTCTTTTTTAAAAAGGTACAGCCAATGGCTTTTTTAGTAAGCTCTGTTTTATGGATACTGCTTATGATTGCCTTTTGGTTTTTAATGCCTAACATGGTATATAATAAAGCGCCGTCTTTTAAAGACAGGCTTAAAGCTTCCTTGTCAGCTACAACATTTACTTTAGAAAGTCACCAAGGAGGCAGCCGCAGCTGGGCCTGGAACGAATTTAGTACCTGGATGGAAAGCCCTCATTTTTTTCACCTGTATTTTAACTCCCGTTCATTTTTTATTATACCTAAAGATGCATTTGAAGGCGATGATGTGCATGAAGCAAGAAAAATGCTGAATGAAAATATTAAGAAAGTGTGAGTAGTGAGTAGTGAGTGAAAATAACTATGCAAGAGCAACTTGTTTCTAAACGAAGTCAATCTTGACTTCCAACTTCCAACTTCCAACTTCCAACTTCCAACTTCCAACTTCCAACTTCCAACTTCCAACTAAAGCGTTTTCTCCATCATATAATGCGGTATAGTAACTTCAGTAAACTCTTCTCCTGCTATTTTGTAACCCAGCTTTTCATAAAAACCTGTTGCCGTTTTCCGGGCATGCATCATTAATTTTTTAAAGCCTTTGTCACGGGCCAGTGTTTCGGCAAAGTTCATCATACTGGCGCCAATGCCTTTGCCCTGTACATTATTTTGCACAGCCATTTGCCTTAACCGTACATTTTTGTCATCATGTTTTGTAAGCATACAGCAGGCCAGCAGTTTTTCATCTTCAAAAGCTCCTATTAAAACATCTTCTTTTTCTTTTTCAAGTTCATCTTTTGTAAAACCCAAACCCAATGGTTTGCGCAAAACTTCCATCCGCAGGTTTACCATTTGCTGGTATTCTTTGCTGCCGTGGTCTATTTGTTTTAAAGCCATATAGTTAGTTTGTGTTAAGGTTAAATAATTAGCTATAATTCTAAATTACACATTTTCCGGAATTTTTGAGCCACCTGTCATTATTATAAGGCTTTGTATAAAACAATTAAGTTATTACACTTAAACCATATAAAGCTGCTAAGTATTGCCTCAGTTTTTATTTCTTTGTAATTATCTCAAAATGTATATTTTTGCAGCCAGACAAACTAAATTTTACTATTATGTCAGACATTGCAACAAGGGTTAAAAAGATTATTGTTGACAAGTTAGGAGTAGATGAAGCGGAAGTTACCAACGAAGCTTCTTTCACCAACGATTTAGGCGCAGACAGCTTAGACACCGTTGAACTAATTATGGAGTTCGAAAAGGAATTTAATATTTCAATTCCGGATGAGCAGGCCGAAACCATCACTACTGTTGGTCAGGCTGTTGCTTACTTAGAAGAACATGCTAAGTAATTTACCTATTAACTATCACAGGCAAACTTTATGGCTTTTAAACGTGTTGTAGTAACCGGATTAGGCGCCCTTACACCTTTGGGTAAAACCGTGGCAGATTACTGGCAGGGTTTAACTGACGGCGTAAGCGGTTGCGATTTTATAAAACAATTCGACTGCAGTAAGTTTAAAACAAGGTTTGCCTGTGAGGTTAAAGATTTTGACCCCACCGCTTACTTAGACAGGAAAGAGGCCCGTAAAATAGACCGCTATTGCCAGTTTGCACTAATTGCAAGCGACGAAGCAGTTAAAGATGCAGGCATTACCAAAGAAAATGTTGACCCCGACCGTGTAGGCGTAATTTTTGCCAGCGGTATTGGTGGTTTAATAACTTTCCAGGAAGAAGTTACTAACTATGCTCTTGGAGATGGAACGCCCCGCTTTAATCCTTTCTTTATTCCTAAAATGATTTTAGATATTGCCGCAGGGCAAATATCTATGCGCCATGGTTTCCGTGGCCCCAATTTTGCCGTTGTTTCGGCCTGTGCATCATCTACCAATGCTGTTATTGATGCTTTTGATAACATTCGCTTGGGAAAAGCAGATGTAGTGGTTACTGGTGGAAGCGAAGCTGTGGTAAGTGCCGCAGGCTTAGGTGGGTTTAATGCCATGAAAGCACTTAGCGAAAGAAACGAGAGTCCTGCAACAGCAAGTCGCCCGTTTGATAAAGACCGTGACGGTTTTGTAATGGGCGAAGGGGCAGGTGTATTGATTTTAGAAAGTTTAGATCATGCATTAGCCCGTGGTGCAAAAATTTACTGCGAAGTGGCTGGCGGCGGTGCCACCGCCGATGCTCATCACATTACAGCGCCACACCCTGAAGGCCTGGGAGCAAAAAATGTAATGAATGCAGCATTAAAAGATGCTGGGATGAATGCAGCGGACATTGATTATATTAATGTTCACGGCACGTCCACTCCGCTGGGTGATATTGCCGAAACGAAAGCTATTTTAAGCGTTTTTGGTGAGCATGCATATAACTTGAATATAAGCAGTACCAAAAGTATGACAGGCCATTGCCTTGGTGCTGCAGGTGCGCTGGAAGCATTGGCTTGTATTATGGCAGTAACTAAAGACGTAGTACCACCTACTATTAATCACTTTACTGACGATCCCGATTTAGATGCTAAACTGAATTTCACCTTTAATAAAGCACAGCAGCGTACCGTAAATGCAGCCCTAAGCAATACATTTGGTTTTGGAGGGCATAATGCAAGTATTATTGTAAAAAAGTACGTGGCTTAGTGTTATTGGTAACTAGCTTTTGTTTTTCAATTAAACATGGTTGTGCCTCTGCAGGGAAAGATGTGTGTTTAGATTCGCCATCACTAATTTCAACAGCATACCTTTACTCCACTTTCATTACAGTATGTTATAAATCATTTCATCTGTAACAAAAAAACTTTAATTTCACCTAAACAATTCTGTTCAGGCTTTGAGTTTTATTAGAGATTTTTTCTTCAGTCAAACAAAAAACAGGGAGTTTAAAAAACAACTTGCTAATGTGCTTGGTTTTACACCAGGCGATGTGGCGTTGTATAAAACAGCCCT
>JAGVCC010000492.1 GCA_020059395.1 Chitinophagales bacterium
GAAAAAAGCAATGTACAGCGTGGTAATTACCTACAGTTTTTTAATAACAAAGACCGTTTTTACCGTTATGCCAAGGGCATACTAATAGGTATGCCTGTTTGGTATTGCATTGGCATATTGATATTTTTTGCAGATGAGTTTGCTAAACGCATGAACATACAGGGTGTTACTCCCGGCAACGCCATTTTATTTCAATATATTGGTTTGGGCTTTGGCGATGTTACTGCAGGTTTAATAAGCCATGCTTTTAAAAGCAGGAAAAAAGCTCTCTATCTTTTCTATGCCGTGTTTGCCATATTCATGATTTTATTTTTCACACAGCACAACAGTTCTGCCGCATGGTTTTACTTTATTTGCACCGGGCTTGGTTTTGGCAGTGGCATTTCTGTATTATACATAATTACAAGTGCTGAACAGTTTGGCACCAACCTCAGGGCGAGTGCCGCTACTTCAATTACTAATTTTGTAAGAGGTTTTACACCATTACTGCTGCTTATCTTCAGCAGTGTAAGAGAGCTGCCTGCTGTTGGTTATTTAAAAGGGGCCTGGATGATTGGCATTGCAGTAATGCTTATATCTTTTACTGCTTTATACAAAACAAAAGAAAGCTTTGGAAAAGATTTAGATTTTTTAGAAGAGTAAAAGTAGTCCATTAATAAACATACTGTCATTTCGACGAAGGAGAAATCTATTTTTTTCATCACCGGCAGATTTCTCCTTCGTCGAAATGACAAATAAGATTACTCTTTTTTCATCACTAATTTTTCATTCACATCTGCCTGAACCAATTTTTTAAACTCCAGCAGTTTGTTATAATCTGCTGCATTAACCTTCCGTTGTTTTACAATCAGTTCTGCATAACAAATTAATTTATGGCTGGCAGCATCCCATTTATAGGTTGCTGTGTAACCTGCAAAAGAAAGCTGCAGGTTTTTATCTTTCGGTAAACTTTCCGCAGTGTAGCCTGCTGGCATTATGTAAACTGTTGTATCTGTCTTTTTATAAGGTACTGTAAAAAAGTAATCGTATTTACGTAATGGTGTTTCCGGCACTTCTTCATCAAAAAAATTATACAGCCGTGGCTCTAAAAATAATTTACTGCCTGCTTTAAAAGCCGCAATGTTTTCATACTCCATTTTTGCAGTAATACTGTAAGGGTTTTGCGTTTTGGGTGATACTGCCACTTCAAAATAGTCCGGCTGCTTCCATTCGGTATGGCGTATAAATATTTTCTTCTTGTCATCATCCTTTAAATCGTGGTAACCCATCAGCATATTATTGCGTTCCTCTCCTGTTGATTTATAATTTACAATAACCTTGGCACCACCGTTATCACTTACTGTTATTTCGGTACTGCTGTTAACGGTGTTATTTACATAGTTGCTTACCGGCGTGTTTACTAAAACGCCGCCATTTTCTGTTACCATTAATGCTTTACGGTTTTCGGTAAAAGGCCCTAACTCTCCAAAGGGCAATGTTGTGCTGGTACATTCAAGCCAAACTGTATCATGTTGCTGGGGCACACACAGTATAACATGATTGAAATAGTCTTTTGGAAAATCTTCCAGCACTCTTCTTGGTTTATCATCTCCCTCAATTATTAATACACTGGATTTTACCCCCACTGCATCAAGGGCCGTTTTCATGAAATTACTAAGTGCTTTGCAATCGCCATACTTTTTATCATCAACAAAACTTGCAGGAAAAGGCCTTAAACCACCTATGCCTAATTGAATACTTACATACCGCATATTTGTTTGCAGGTAATTGTAAATAATTTTTGCTTTTTCAGTATCAGTAGCAGCGTTTTTAACCAAGTCTCTGAAAAATTGTTTTCTTTCTTCTTTTAGCTCACTTGTTTTTTCATATAGTTGCGCCATCCATACACCAAAATTTTTCCAGCTTGTCATGTCGCCTTCATAATCTTCTAACTGAAACTTATTAGGCGCCAACAACACCTGCGGCACATAATAATCTGGACCGCCGGTATATTTTTCGGCTTTGTATGCCGGCATACTTTTTATTTCCCAATGGTACAGTTCTTTGCTTTCCGTTTTTGTTACCACTGGTTGATAGTTGCAATTAAGCAGTTTGTAACGGAACAACAAATCTGCAGGTGCTTCCACTTCAAACACCGCTTTTTCAACACTGTGCCATGGTTGCTGAAAGTAGTTGGTGGGATAACTGAGCAGTCCGTTATATTTAACCGTATAATTTTTTTCTATGGTTATGGGGTATGATGGTGCGTTTATATTAAGGTAAGTAAGCTTACCTTCGGTTACCAGCCCTTCCCCATACCCAACAGTGGTCATATCTTTTTTTGTGTAGCTTGCTTTTTTTATACCCATTGCATCGTACACTTTTATTTCAGCGCTTTCTAAACTGCGGAATTTGTAAGAGTACTCGGCAAATTCAAGGTATCTGTTGCCTGCTTCATTTAATACGGTTACCACTTCATGTACTTCGTATCTGGCGGTATTAACGTCTTTAATAGTAAACTTGATGTATTCATCTCTGGTTACGGCATCTGCATTTTTTTTTAAAGAGTCTGGTATAGCAAACGCTGCATAATTAAACTGTGCTTTGCAAATAACAGTTGTAAAGAGTACAGATAAAAAAAGGGCATACTGTTTCATACGGAGTGCTGCTGATTTAACAGTAAATGTATTAAAAAAACCAATGCTATCTTATCAACATTACAGTTGCTTTTTTGGTAATGGTTTTGCCGGTATAGTCAGTGCCTGCTGCTATTACTACATATACACCACCGGGTTGTTTTTGTCCCAGCCAGTTACCATCCCATCCTTTGCGGTAGTCGGCAGTATTAAAAATTAACTGGCCCCAACGGTTAAATACTTTAATGTAATCCAGTTGTTGCAAGCCTACAGGTATGCCTCTGAATATATCATTCAGCCCGTCTCCATTAGGCGTAAAAGCATTGGGCAAATAAATATCGGGGCCTTTATAAATTTTTACTGTTACATCATCATAGCTTTCGCAGCCTTCGGGTGTAAATGCTTTTAGTGTAAAAGTTTGTGTGCTTTGCAAAGTTGCAAGCGGCGAGGCACTTGTTGCATCGTTTAATAAATTAGCAGGGCTCCATGTGTAGCTTAATCCGCCGGTGGCATGTAACTGTACCGGCTGGCCGGCAGCTGCAATAGTATCGTTACCTGCAAAAGCATTGGTGCCGTAAATAGTAATGTCTTTTTCTTGCGTGCCTGCAAAACAGCCATTGGCAGCACTGGCAAACAGTTTTACTTTATACACACCATTGGCATTGTAGGTATGCTGTGCATTTTGTGTGGTGGCTGTTGCACCATCGCCAAACTCCCATTTCCATTGTGTAACGGTGCCGCTGTTATCTGTTGCTGTAAAATTTACTGGCGTAAACTTGCAGGCATCTTTAAAACTTATTGAAACGCTGGGTATGGGGTTTACATAAAATGTTTTAAAACCGGTATCGCTTTTGCAGCCAGCAGCACTTGTGGCAATAAGTTGTACTGTTTGATTACCTGCTAAAAAAGTGTTGCTGGTATTTTTTGTTGTGGCCCATTCAGTGTTGTTATACCGCCACGACCATGCTTTAACTGTTGTATCACCACCTGTTGAAGAGTCAGTAAACTGAATTATGCCCGATGCACATAAAGGAAAGGAGGTGATACCAATGAGTGCATTGGGTTTGTCTTTTACTATAATTGTTTTAAACTTAATTCCAGGGCAAAATAAGGGTTCGCTATTATTTGTAACAGCTAGTAAACCTACATTATAAACACCTGGAGCTGTATATGTATAAAACGGATTACGAATGTTATTAAATAAAGTGTCTAATGTGCCTGTAAAATACCATCTTAGATATCTTACTGTATCTCCACCAATAGATGTTGCCTGAGAAAAAAATTGAACTTGCTCGCCAACACAAACGGTATCATCAAACGTAAAATCAGCAAATGCTTTTGATTTAATTTGCAAAGTAATGTCAGCAACAGGAGAAACACAACCTTCTAATGTTTTGGCAGTACATTTGATATTTTTTACACCTGCAAGTGTATAATAAGTACTTGGATTAGAAATATTAGATGTTAACCCATTATCAAAATCCCAATTCCATCCCAATGAATCTATAGTGCCAACATCTACCCAAGTTGTTGTTCTAAAGGGAACAAAATCTGCACAGAGGTATGTATTGTTTGGAAGTATTGTTACAAAAGGTATTGTACCAATCCTCACCGTTTGCGTATTGGTAGCTTCGCAACCATCTGCACCTATTACCCGTTGCTTCACTATGTAATCTCCGCCAATAGTGTAAGTGTGTACCGGGTTTAAGTTTACAGAATCTATCGGGCTGCCATCTCCAAAGTCCCAATAAAATTTTACAATATTGGTAAATGATATGGTGGAGTCTTTAAAAGTAATTGGTTCATTTACGCAGCGCTTTTGCCCCGGAGTAAATACAAATGCCGGATTTAAAGCAGTTTTAAAACCCTGGTAATTATTTTCGCCGCCGGTGCTGCCTGTAAAACCCCAAAATACCAATGGGTTGCCTGCAAACACATCGGTTACAAAATCTTTTATGGTTGTCAATCTTAATTCTCCGTCAAAATAAACAGTCAACCTTTGTGCCGGTGCATCCCACACAACACGTAGTGCATGCCATTGTCTGTCTTCTACATTATTTACGCCTGTTTTTATTTGCACAGGCCCGGCAATATTATTAGCAGTATTATGGACCAGATTGCCGTTTAGCTGCACAGCAATATGATCAAAGGCCGGGTCATTATCGCCTGCGTTAGGATAAGTATCAAGCGTAACACCTACCGCCGGGGCAATGCCCTGATAGCCAAGGCCACCGCCTACAGAACCTACACTGGTACTGATTGGCTGCAGCACAAAAGCTATTCCATCGGCACCGGGGCTGTCGTTGTCGCCTAAAAAAACATCAAACTTAAAATCGAAAGATTGGGTGAGGTTAATTTTATTATTATTCCACACAGAGCCGTTTTGACCATTAGCAGCCTGTGTAAGCCTGTATTCGTTGCAGCTGAGTTGCGCTGCAAAACCATTAACGGTGTATTGTGCAAAAAGTCCATTAAAAACAAAGAAAAAAACAACAAAAAGGGTACAGCGTTTTAATGTTACTGGCATCATGCTATAAAATTAATTTTTTTTAACCGTTTTACAGCAAGCGTAAAAAAATAAGGCTGCCCTGTAAGTAAGGCAGCCTTAGTAAATTCTTAAAAAAGGTGTATTAATCCCATGCCTTTTTAGCCACACCATCAGCCACAGCTTTTAAAGCGGCAGCTTCACCCAGCATAGTAGTCATTTTATTGCCTTTACCATCGTTGCCCTGTGCCATGTATCCGCCACGGGCAGTTTTTGTAATAACAGCATCCTGCATGGGAACATTTTTTTCCTTTGTTTTCATGCAATAAGCGGTAATCATGTTGCTCATTTTTGTAGTGTTTATAGTTTGAAAAATGGGTTGAAGTACTGTCTTCAGGGCTCAAGCTACTTAAAAAGGGGCATTTATGCAAAAAGGCTATGTTGAAAACAGCCTTTGCCCACTGTGTTAAAACATTAAATTTTAAGTTGTGTTATAGCATGGCTTTTATGGGTGAGCAGTGTGTTTTTAATCTGAAGTACTGCCGAATGGCAACAGAAATCCTTTTGCGGCGTGGGTTTTGTGCGGCGGACAAAAGATTGCAGAAAACAGCTAAAACTATTGCAGAAACAAAAATGGAGGCTTAAGGCCCCCATAAAGCATTATAAAAATATGTTAGTAAATTATAATTGCGATTGCTTCAAACCCAGCTGTACAGCCATTTTACACATCAATTTTTGCATATTTGGCGTGGGTTTCAATAAACTCACGGCGTGGCGGAACCTCATCACCCATAAGCATACTAAACACACGGTCGGCTTCGGCAGCACTTTCCAGTGTTACCTGTTTTAAAGTACGGGTGCCGGGGTTCATGGTGGTGTCCCACAATTGTTCGGCATTCATTTCACCCAAACCTTTATAGCGCTGTATGGTTACACTCTCATCTTTACCTCCACCAATTTGTGTCACCAAACCTTTACGTTCTTCATCATTCCATGCATATTCCTGCTCTTTTCCTTTTTTAACCAAATACAAAGGGGGTTGCGCAATGTACACATATCCCTGCTCTACCAACTCTTTCATATAGCGGAAAATAAAGGTAAGTATTAGTGTGGCAATGTGGCTTCCATCCACATCGGCATCTGTCATAATAATCAATTTATGATAACGCAGTTTAGAAATATCCAGTGCCTTTGGATCTTCAGGTGTACCAATTTTTACACCTAAAGCGGTAAACATATTGCGTATCTCCTCATTGTCGTAAATTTTATGCTCCATGGCTTTTTCCACGTTCAGTATTTTACCCCGTAATGGTAAAATAGCCTGAAAGCTCCTGTCCCGTCCTTGTTTTGCGGTACCACCTGCTGAGTCACCCTCAACTAAAAACAATTCGCATTTGCCAGGGTCTTTATCGCTGCAGTCTGCCAGTTTACCAGGTAAACCGCCGCCCGTTAAAACGCTTTTGCGCTGCACCATTTCCCTGGCTTTACGTGCTGCTGCACGTGCCTGCGCCGCCAGTATCACCTTTTGTATAATGGTTTTTGCTTCACGTGGATTTTCTTCTAAAAATGCTTCCAGCACACGGCTAAGTGTACTGTCCACCACACCCATTACTTCATTATTGCCCAGCTTGGTTTTTGTTTGCCCTTCAAACTGCGGCTCTGGCACTTTTACAGATATAATTGCAGACAGGCCTTCCCTAAAATCATCCCCTTCAATTTCCACCTTGGCTTTGCTGAACATGTCCTGCTTTTCGCCATAGCTTTTAAACACACGGGTAATGCTGCGGCGAAAGCCTGCCACATGCGTACCACCTTCAATGGTGTTAATATTATTTACGTAGCTAAAAATATGCTCCTGATAACCGGCGTTATACATCATAGCCACTTCCACCATTACATTGCTTCCGGCATCAAGCCCTTCGCAATAAATGGCCTGTGGTATAAGGGGCATACGGTTGGCATTTTTGTCTATTAATTGCACAAACTCTACAATACCACCCTCACTGTAAAAAGTTTTTGTGTAGGTTTTACCTTCCTCATCAACTTCTCTTAAATCGTGTATTACAATATTTATTTTACGGTTTAGAAAAGCCAGCTCCCTCAGGCGGCTTTCTAAAATATCTTTACTGTATACACCCGATGAAAAAATGGTAAGGTCGGGCCAAAACTGCACTTTGGTGCCATGTTTATCCGATGTGCCAATTTCTCTTACAGGGTATTGGGGAATACCAATAGCATATTCCTGCTCAAATATTTTACCATCTCGGTTTACAGTTACATGCAGTTTGGTGCTTAAAGCATTTACACAACTTACACCCACACCATGCAAACCACCAGATACCTTGTAAGAATCTTTATCAAACTTACCACCGGCGTGCAATACTGTCATTACCACTTCAAGCGCACTGCGCTTTTCTTTGGTGTGCATGGCAGTAGGTATACCACGGCCATCATCTTCTACTGTTATTGAATTGTCTTCATTAATAGTAACGCTTATGTTTTTGCAATGGCCTGCCAGCGCTTCGTCAATTGAGTTATCTACCACCTCATATACCAAATGGTGCAGCCCCTTATTACCAATGTCGCCAATGTACATGGCAGGCCTTTTTCTTACAGCTTCTAACCCTTCTAAAACCTGTATACTGTCTGCGCCGTAATTTGCTGGTGCCGCTGGTGTTACTTCTATAGTTTCTGTGCTCATAATATTTTAAAAAACAGGTAATTTTTGCAGTGAAAAAATGTATCTGCAAATATACTGAAATAAGGGGGTTAAATGGCTTTTAATTCACTGTTGCGCCAGTCATTTTTCCGATACTTTTCCACAGATATTTACAATTACCGAAATACGGAAATTTAACAACTACATGACAATGCAGCACAGCAGGCAACTTTATAAGTTCGTATATTTGCCGTTGCAACAATGAATCAGCATTTAGACATACTGCAATTAGCCTGCCGGCAGCCCCTTATGCACAACGAAATGCCGTTGCTGCAGCATAAGGAAAAACAAATACCCGGCAGTGTAACATATTCCATTAAACGGTACAGCAAACCGGCGCAATGGAGTATTGATGACACCGGTATGTTTATTTACCACACCGAAAAAAATAACCCTGAAGCCAATTATCTGGAGCTGAAGTTTTGCGTAAGCGGCAATGTGTACTGCAGGGAAAAGAAAACAGAGTGTGATTACTGTAAATTCAGCGCCAGCAAAAGTTGTGTGGAAAAAGTGGACAGTGTGGATGTGCTGAGTTTTACATTTACCCCATCTTACTTAAAGCAGTTTACCAGCGGTAAAAAAACGACTACATTAAGTGATGATGTGCTGGCTTTTAAGCACACTGAAACTTTTAGCAAAGTGCTGCCGTTATGCGGTAAAACCCGTTTGGCTATTGAAGCACTGCTTAACCATACTTATACTGATACGCTGGAAAATATTTTTTTAAATGCCCAAACGCAAATTATGCTGCTGTACAGCATGGATTGTATGATGGGTGACCCTGAAGAGAAATTTACCTGTAAGTTTTTGGCAAACGAAGCCGACAGGGAAAAAATTACCAAGGCACGTGAAATTTTATTACAGCATATTGGCGAACCACTTACCATTAAAGCCTTAAGCCGCAAAGTGGCCATTAACGAGTGTTACCTTAAAAAAGGCTTTAAAGAATTGTTTGGCACCACCATTTTTGATTTTTATCAAACACAGCGCATGGAACATGCTAAATATTTACTGTACGATAAAGCACTAAGCGTAACTGATGTTTCTTCTTTGCTGGGCTACTCTTCTATCTCTCACTTTAGCACCGCTTTTAAAAAGCATACTGGTATTAAACCTTGTGAGTTGTTGGTGCATGCTTAATGCACATCTTCATTAAACAATTTTATCAAACTCTCTGCCTTCATTTCATTATCGGTATACTCAAACATTTGCTGTAAGCCATGCAATTCATCTTCGCTTAATAAAAAATGAATGCCCTGTGCCGGCGTGTGTATCATTATTGATTTCACTTTGGCGTTGCCTGCATACTCCCTGTTGGTTACAACCTGCGATAAGTATTGGCGGAAGTTTTCATACTCCTTTACCGAAAGTGTAATGGCAATATTGCCAAAAGCAACCTGCAGTTTATTGCACTGCACACACTCCACCACATACCCCGACGCAGCATTATGAAACCATATTTTATAATTACACATGAGTTATATTTTTTTCAAAAATGCAGCAAAACAAATGGCCATAATTACTGCTTGCGGAAAAGCATTTACGCAAAAAAGAAACTGATTTTATAGCAGTACCCAAAAAAATACATTAGGCCACAAAAGGTCTTACTGTGGTGGCATAAAAATAATTTTAGTTATTTTTTTTACAAAGCCCTTCAATTTCTTGAATGGCTTTGTCATTTCTGGGTCTGTTTCCGTATTCCGTAAACTGATTTCCCGATAATGAAACAAAAAAAGGGGAACGAGGAGCACCTTTGCGACCGAATAAATAAACCAATGACCAAAATAATTTTAACACTCGGCTTATTTTTAGCTGCCATTCAGCTAACTGCCCAACAAAACAACCTTATCGGTATTGAAACTGCAAAAACTGCCTCAACGGCTATTGCATCATTAAAAGGCGTTGTACGTACCAGCGATGGAAAACCTGCAGGACAGGTAAATCTGCTTATTAAAGAAACAAATACCGCCACTGTAACCAACGAAGCTGGTGAATATTTTTTTTATGATGTTCCCGAAGGGAAATACACACTTGTTGTTTCTTTTGTTGGATTAAAAACTGTGGAAACCGCAGTTGAAATTAAAAAAGGAGAAACTATTTCTCAAAACATAGTTTTGTTTGAAAATAAAACAGAGCTGGATGAAGTGGTTGTTAACTCAACTACTAATGTAAATGAAAAAATTACGGCTGTTGGCAAAGCAGGTATTAAACCCATGGATTTACCGCAGGCTATAACTATTATTGGGGAAACAATCATACGTAACCAGCAGGCACTGCGCCTTAGCGATGTAATTAAAAATGTAAACGGAGTTTATTTGGGCTCGGCCCGTGGTAATACACAGGAAGCCTTTTATGCAAGAGGCTACAGCTTTGGTAACAACAACATGTTTAAAAACGGGTTTCGTATAAACAGTGGTGCTATGC
>JAGVCC010000252.1 GCA_020059395.1 Chitinophagales bacterium
CAATAAAACAAATTAACTAATCAACCAACCACCAACATGAGTTTAGAACAACAAATAATGGCCGAAATGAAAGAGGCCATGAAAGCAAAAGACGAAGCAACCTTGCGTGGGCTGCGTGCTATTAAAGCTGAAATTATTAAAGCTAAAACAGAGCCCGGCGCCGGTGGGGAAATTGACGAAGCCACCGAGCAAAAATTTTTGCAAAAAATGATGAAACAGCGCAAAGACTCTTTGGAAATTTTTGAAAAACAGGGCCGTGCCGATTTAGCGGTTAAAGAAAAAGAAGAAATGGCGGTGATAGAAAAATTTTTACCCAAACAGTTAAGCGAAGCCGAAATTAAAGAAGCTGTAAGCAACATTATTACCGCTGTTGGCGCATCATCACCTGCGGATATGGGCAAGGTAATGGGTGTTGCCAGCAAAGAGCTTGCCGGCAAAGCTGATGGTAAAACTATTAGCGGTATTGTAAAAGAACTATTGGCAGGCTAAAATTTAAAAACAACGTTTGCTTATGCTCGACATTATTTTTGCCATTATTATAATTGTTGCCTGTATAAAAGGATACCAAAAAGGGCTTATAATAGCCGTTTTTTCTGTGGTGGCTTTTATTGTTGGGCTGGCTGCCGCATTAAAATTATCTGCCGCAGTTGCAGGCTGGCTGGGCAACCATGCAAACATTTCTGCAAAATGGCTGCCGGTACTGTCTTTTGCACTGGTGTTTTTTGCCGTGGTGCTTTTAGTACGCTGGGGAGCAAAACTGGTAGAAAAAACTTTTCAAATGGCATTGCTGGGCTGGGTAAACCGTATTGGCGGCATGCTTTTTTATGTTGTACTGTATATTATAATTTTCAGCATATTTCTTTTTTATGCCGAAAAATTGCAATTGCTAAAAAGTGAAAGTTTTGCAGCTTCGCAAACATGGCCGTATATACAACCCTGGGGGCCGGCAGTTATTAATGGCTTTGGTAAACTAATCCCAATATTTAAAGATACGTTTACAGAACTGCAAACCTTTTTTGAAGCTGCTGCCAATAAAATTCCTGCGTAATAGCAGGAGTATATCTATTTAACGTATTTTGCAGGTGTAGTAATGCACAAAAAAGTTAACTGAGGATGAGTTACGAAATAAAACAAGACGGTAAGTTTAAATTTATTGAGGAAGGCAATGGCGAACCATTAGTGCTTTTGCATGGTCTTTTTGGTGCTTTAAGTAATTTTAAACCACTTATTGAACATTTCAGGCAAACACATAAAGTGATAGTGCCCATGTTGCCCCTGCTTGATTTAGATTTGCTGCATACTTCGGTTGGTGGCCTGCAAAAATATGTACACAAGTTTGTAGAACACCGTGGTTATAAAAACATTCATGTTTTAGGTAATTCTTTAGGGGGGCATGTGGCGCTGGTGCATATTTTAAAACATCCTGAAAATATAAAATCGCTTATACTTACCGGCAGCAGCGGCCTTTTTGAAAATGGCATGGGCGACAGCTACCCCAAAAGAGGCGACAAAGAATACATTCGTAAAAAAACACAGCTTACATTTTACGACCCAGCCATGGCTACTGATGACCTGGTGAATGAGGTATTTGAAATAACCAATAACCGTTTAAAGGTTATAAAAATTATTGCCCTTGCAAAAAGCGCCATCCGCAATAATTTGGGCGAAGAGCTAAACCAGGTTAAACAACCTGTTTGTTTAATTTGGGGAAATAATGATACTATTACTCCGCCTTTTGTAGGTAAAGAATTTAACCGCCTTTTACCAAACAGCGAACTGCATTTTGTTGACAAATGCGGTCATGCACCAATGATGGAAGTGCCGGAAGCGTTTAACAAGCTGCTGCACAACTTTCTGGCAAAATTAAACGCCACCACTGCTGCAACAGTTTAACAAATAATTTTGTCTCTATACTATTAACTACTGCCGTTCGTTATCATCTTAATAACAGCACAATTAAACAGTTAATAATTTAATCTGCCATGTTAACCGTAGAACTTATAAACAGCAATATTCCACGCCTTAAACTGCAGGATACTGTAAGTAAAGCGCTGCAATTAATAAATGACTACCGTGTTACTCACCTGCCTGTAATACAGGAAGAAAAATATCTGGGCCTTATCAGCGAAGAAGATTTACTGGATGTTGAAGAAGAAAAAATGCCTGTAGAACTGCTGCAGG
Organism: Chitinophagales bacterium; assembly: GCA_020059395.1. GTDB lineage: Bacteria > Bacteroidota > Bacteroidia > Chitinophagales > Chitinophagaceae > Ferruginibacter. Next base: position 2,182 of record JAGVCC010000252.1, read on the forward strand.
AAAATTTTATTTATGCCGCCGTAGGTGAAAACGAACATTTTTTAACCGCAGTAAATTGCAGTAACCAGTTTGACACAACGGTGGTTCCCGTTATAAACGAGGAAAAAGAGCTGCAGGGTGTAATTACCACACCGGATTTATTAAAGGCACTGGGTAATTTTGCAGGCACCAACGAAATTGGTGGTATTATAGTACTGGAAATGGAACGCAGTCAGTTTGCCATAAGCGAAATCAGCCGCATTGTGGAAAGTAATGATTCGCACATTTTACATTTAAACACTACAGTACACCCGGAAACAGGCATGCTTACTGTAACACTGCACATAAATAAAAAAGAAATTGCTGCAATTGTGGCAACCTTTGAGCGGTACGATTACGATGTGATTTATTACTTTGGCAACGAAAAGTTTGAAAACGAAATACATGCCAATTACCACCACCTGATGAACTATCTGGATATATAGTTTTCAGATTGTTTACTTTTAGCTTCACCCCTGCCTTATAACAGTTAAAATTTATAAAATGCAGTATTGCTTTGCTTAAACTCAATTACATACTTTGCAGCACTGTGTTTCTTTTTTTAAGCATCTTTTTACATGCGCAATCACTACGCACAGCAGCACCTGCTGCAGACTCTGCTGCAAAATTTTTTATACGGGATATTATCATTAAGGGAAATAAAAAAACTAAAGATTATATTATACTGCGTGAAATGCATTTTAAAAAAGGCGACTCTGTAATAATTGCCTCTTTTAATAAAGAAATGGCACAGGCAAAAACCCAAATTTACAACACCACGCTGTTCTCCGAATTAAAAATGGAATACATGGTTACATCAGTATATGATGTAATTGTGGTAATTGATGTGAAGGAACGGTGGTATGTTTACCCGGTGCCGCAGTTTAAAATTGTTGACCGTAATATTAATGAGTGGCTTAAAAATTATAACGCCAGTTTAAAACGGGTTAACTACGGACTAAAATTTGTGCATTACAATTTAAGTGGCAGAAGAGATCAGCTGCGCATTTATTTATTAAGTGGTTTCAGCCGTGATTTTTCTTTTAGCTACAATGCGCCCTACAGTAATAAAAAATTAAATGAAGGGTTTGTGGTGGGTGCAGGCTTTTCTCAAAAAAAAGAAATTGCTTTTAAAACCACTTTTACTGACAGCCTTTTGTTTTACCGCCACGATCCGGAGCGAAGCAAATTTGTTGGCAGCACATTTTATATAAATACAGGTTACTCCATACGCAAAGGCTTTTTTAACCGCTACAGTTTTTATGCTGGCTTTACACAAGCCAAAGTAAGCGACAGTATTGTATTGCCTAAAAATAACCCCAACTATTTTGGTAATGCAAAAACAACTGTAAATTTTATCGACCTTAGTTACACCTGGCAATACGCTAATACTAATAATGTGCTATATACCACAAAAGGAAAAACTGCCTATGTATCGTTAAACAAAAAAGGTATTGGCTTTAGCGGCGGCGTTAATGCGCTAACCGCCGAAGCAGGCTACACCAAATATTCAGATTTAGGTAAAAACTGGTTTTCAGTTATTACCCTTAATGGAAAAATACGCCTGCCCTTTAAGCAGGCTTATATAAACCAGCGTGGCCTTGGTTATGGAGAAACTTATTTGCGTGGGCTGGAAACATTGGTAATTGACGGTGTGGCTACTGCCCTTTCTAAATTTACATTAAAGAAAAAACTGGCATCGTTTAAAATCAACCTGCCGTTTAAATTAAAATCGCTTACCCATATACCTTTTACATTTTTTGGTAAAGTTTATGGCGATGCTGGTTATGCCTACATTAAGCCGGAGTATGTAAGTAACCTTAATAATAAACTTTTATACACAGGCGGTTTTGGCATTGATATACTTACCTTTTACGATCTTAATCTGCGGTTTGAATACAGTTTTAACCAATTAGGGCAAAAGGGCTTATTTTTACACACCCAAGGAGGCTTTTAATAAAATAATTTATCACTAAAGTATTTCTCTTTAGACAAACAGGGGTATGAAAATAGCAATTTACAGCCGTGGCATAGAAGAAAATCAGCATAACGAAGTAACAGCATTGCTGCATGAGCTGGCAGCGCATAATGTGGAGCCCGTATTTTACCAGGATTTTTTTAATAAATTTTATTCTACGGTAAAATTTAAAACTGCGTACTCAACTTTTAATGCATCTGAAGATTTAGACGACACTATTGACTGCATTATCAGCCTTGGCGGCGACGGCACTTTGCTAGACACTGTTGCTTATGTAAAAGATAAGGGCATACCAATTTTAGGTATTAATTATGGCCGCCTTGGTTTTTTAGCAAATATTGGCAAAGGCGAATTGCAAACTGCTGTAGAAGCACTGGTAAACCACACCTACGTAAGCGATAAAAGAACCTTGATACATGTAGATGCCAATGTGCCTTTATTTGGAGATGCTCCTTATGCTTTAAATGAATTTTCGTTATTGAAAAAAGATTCTACCTCAATGATAAAAATTCACACGTATATTAATGGCGAATTTTTAAACACGTATTGGGCTGATGGTTTAATTGTTTCCACACCAACAGGCAGTACCGGATATTCATTAAGCTGTGGCGGCCCCATTGTTTTTCCTGATAGTGCCAGCTTTGTAATAACACCCGTAGCACCACACAACTTAAGTGTGCGCCCTATTGTTGTGCCCGACGATACTATTATTTCGTTTGAAGTGGAAGGCCGTGCCGATGATTTTTTATGTACGCTGGACAGCCGCAGGGAAATTGTTACCAAAGAAATTCAGATAGCTGTACGTAAAGAAGCTTTTGAAATAAACCTAATACGCCTGAATGAAAATAATTTTTTACAAACACTGCGTAACAAATTAAGCTGGGGTATTGATGTGAGGAATTGATTTTTTTGAAACCAATCCCAATAGCTATCGGGATAATTATTCCCGACAACCTTGTAAATATTATTTTGTTATAAAATGGTTTTGAGAAAAGCCATTTTATAACCTCACTTCAGCGGCATACCTTTGTTTATCTTTTTATATGCAGCTAAAAGCACCCAAACGCCTCCGCTCAATCTTTATCCTTTACTGGATACTGCTTTTCTATATTATAGCCGCTTTAATATTTTGGTTTATAGCACTTACCAAACAAAATGAACAGGCGGCAGATTTTAAAATACAGGAACTGCAATACGGCACACCGCAATTTCATGAAAAACTAGCTAAAATTAAAAGCGATGAACACCGCAAAAAAATGCAGTACATTGGCGAGGGCATCACCTTTTTTTTAGTAATTGCCGCAGGTGCAGGCGTGGTGTTTTATTTAGTGCGCAAACAGTTAAAACAAAGCCAGCAACAGCAACACTTTATAATGGCGCTTACACATGAGTTAAAAACACCTATTGCAGTTGCTAAATTAAATTTAGAAACGCTGCAAAAAAGAAAACTGGAAGAAGCCCAGCAGCAGCGTTTGATACAAACCACCCTACAGGAAGCTAACCGGCTGAATGCACTATGCAATAACATGCTGCTTTCTTCTCAAATTGATGCCCGTGGTCTTACCATTAGTACAGAAGAAATAAACCTTAGCGATATTGTAATAGGCTGCTGCAATGATTACGTCATGCGTTTTTCTGATAAGAAAATAAACAGTGCCATTACGCCTGATTTATTTGTAAACGGAGACAGGCTACTGCTGCAAATGGCGGTTAATAATTTAATAGATAATGCTGTAAAATATTCGCCAAAAGATGGCAATATATCTATTACACTTGTGCAGCAACTACAGAAGGCGGTAATAGCTGTTGCAGATACAGGTAAGGGTATTGAGGAAAGTGAAAAGGCAAAAGTGTTTACGAAATTTTACCGCATTGGTAATGCCGCCACCAAAGCTGCAAAAGGTACCGGCCTTGGATTGTACCTTACCAAAAAAATAGTGCAGGAGCACAATGGTAACATAACTGTGACAGACAATGTGCCAACAGGCTGTATTTTTACAGTTGCATTACCTGTGCTGGATTAAATTAAAAAAGTGGAAAAGAAATTTTCAATATTATTGGTGGAAGATGAAGAAAATCTTCAGGAGGCTTTAAAGTTAAACCTGGAGCTAGAGAATTATGCCGTTACAGGCGCATACGACGGAAGCGAAGCATTAAAGGCCGTACATCAAGAGTACTTTGACCTGATTATACTGGACGTAATGCTGCCCGAAATTGACGGCATTACAGTCTGCGAAACTATACGCCTGCAAAATCCCGACATTCCTATTTTAATTTTAAGTGCAAAAAACAGTAGCGCCGACAGAATTTTAGGATTAAAAAAAGGCGCCGACGATTACCTTACCAAACCCTTTAACCTTGAAGAACTTTTACTGCGTGTAAGCAAGCTTATTAAAAAAAGCGAACGCATAAGTGCCAAGCAGCCCCTGCCGGATGTATATACTTTTGGCAAAAATAATATAGATTTTAAAGCGCTTGAAGGCACCACCTTTAAAGGCAAAAAAATTGCGCTTACCAAAAAAGAGGTAATGCTGCTTAAGCTGCTTATAGAAAATAAAAATGAAGTGGTAACCCGTGAAAAAATTTTACAGGCTGTTTGGGGTTATAATGTTTACCCCACCACACGTACCATTGACAATTTCATCCTCAGCTTTCGCAAATATTTTGAAGATGACCCCAAAAAACCGAAATATTTCTTTTCAGTAAGGGGGGTGGGTTATAAATATTCTGAATAAACCCCTCGAACAAGCCTTCACATCCGTCAGTTACTAACCCAAACTTTCAAATTAGTAATTGCCATTCTTTAGTGCTTAATAATAAGGTGACATTGCTTACGCAAACAAGTAATTAATGGTTTTACTAACCAGTAGTACTAATCAAATTATTAAGAAATGAAAAAGGTATTTTTATTTCTATTATCCCCAGCATTAATAGCAGTTCAACTTACGGCACAGCCAGTGTTCCGTATTTCTTCCGGTACTAATTTATTTGTAAACCCAAATACAAGAATTGTATTATCTAACATTGGTTTTGAAAACAACGGAACTACGGGATTTGCAACCAGTAGCCGCTTTATTTTTACTGGTAATAATCCAGTTGCCAATATTACTGGCACCGGCAATATCTTATTTGGTGAGCTGGAAATTAATAAATCAGCAGGGGTACTTCAGTTAAACCGTTTTGTAAACGTTTTTTCAGGGGTTCAATTTACCGCCGGTAATATTGACCTTAATGGTAACCAACTCATTTTTACAGCCGACCCCAACGGGCAGTTAACTGCTGAAAGCAATAACAGCCGAATTTTGGGCAATAGCGGCTTTGCAATAAAATTATCTACGCTGAATGCACCAACAAACATTAACCCTGGTAATATTGGTGTATCCATTACTTCAACAGTAAACCTTGGCTCCACAAACATTGAAAGACATCATTATAACCTAGGCAATTTAAATGTGCGCCGCATTTTTAAAATTACTCCTACAACCAATATTGCATTAAACGCAACACTCCGTTTTAGTTATTTTGATGCAGAACTTGGCGCTATAAATGAAAACACTCTGGCAATTTGGAAAAGTGCTAATGGCATTGGTGGTTGGGTTAATATTGATGGTACTGTGGATGCCGCACTAAATACTATTACTGTTAATGGGGTAAACGATTTTAGCTGGTTTGCCAGTACCAACTTTGGTAATTATGATATTTTATTTGCTACAGCCTCTGGGCCTAACCCTTACTTTGCTAACAATTTTTTTACCGCACCTGTGGCAGGGTTCTATCATTTTGATTTAAACTTAGACGCAAGTTTTAATGTGGGCTTGGTTAAAGATGTATATGTACAAATTGTAAATATTTCTACAAATTCAATTAATAGTAGGATGTCTTTTGTGGGGGACATAGGTCTGGAATTGGGTTAAGGGATACCTGTTCACTTAACAGGCAATGCTTTTTCACAAGCAGGCGAACAGGTTGCCGCAAAACTTAGGGGTAGTTGCGTTGGTGGAACTCCGCTAAGAATACTTAATAGTGGTAGTACAATAGACCGCTTTACATTTAGTGGTTTTAAAGTATTTTAAAATAATAATAATGAAAAACATATTGCCCATTTTCTGCAACTTCATTTTGCTATTCCTAACGGCCTGTAAAAAAGAAAAAAATACAAACCCCGGTAGTTATGATGAAATTAAAATTGAGCATATCGCCGCTCTCGAAACTTCAATGAGCAACCATCTGATTGAAGCGATAAATACAAATGGTACTGTGTTACTAAAACCCGGTGATGTAATTGTATACAAAACCAATATAGGGCGTTTTGGCAAAATGAAAATCGTTTCTATAAATAGTGCAGATAATTATAAACTTACTATCAATGCTGAAACATATAAAGCTGATGGCAGTATCTATCAAGGCAAATCAAATGTGGAAATACAAGGTACATTCATTGCAGAGTTAGATGAAATAGTGGAAGCATCTAACAATAGTTTAGGTGATTTTTTTTGGAACAGAGCTGATACACATTTAACAAATTTAGTTCCGGAACAAGGGGCAAAGTTTATAAAATATAATTTTTAATAAAATGAACATAAAAAAAATAATCGCACGGTATTGCTTTGCAAGCATTGTAATGATGTGCAGTAGAACTACAGCACAAAATGTGGGTATTGGCATTTCTACCCCAGCAGACAAAATTCATGTCTTCGGTGGAAATGCAATAGTAGAGAATAATGGCACTAATTACCCCTGGCTGGAATTTCGTAACAACAACTTGTCGAAAGGATACATAGGCGTAAGTAACAACAACCTGCGCATTGGCACCTGGCCCGGCTCCAACACCACCGGGCATATTGCTTTAGTAACTAACAACACAGATCGGTTTCGTGTAATGAGCGATGGTGATGTTGGTATTGCAACATCAACTCCAAGGGGATTATTTGATATCGGTGGTGGAAATGAAGGAGTTTATCTTGCCAGTAACACCACAACCGGTAACCAGCGCATAGCTTATATGCCCGGTAATATTTTTATGGCTCCATGGGCTGGTAGCAATATTTCGTATTTAGAAGCAAGGAGGTCTGATAACAGCGGCTCCACAAACTTGCAATTACGTACATATAATGCTGGCTCGGCCAAGGATGCCTTATTCATATCATCACTGGCAAAAGTTGGAGTAAATAACAATAATCCGGTTGCCACTTTAGAAATAAACCAGATAGGCGACAACGGCATTTTACTTCGGGGCCCATCGGGTGATAGCTGGGAACAGAAAGTAGCGTATGACCCCAACGGTTTTCCACCACCAACGCTTCAGTTTTATCATAACGGGGTTTTAAGGGCCCAAGTAAGCAATATTACAGG
>JAGVCC010000370.1 GCA_020059395.1 Chitinophagales bacterium
GAAGCGAATAAAATTACTTTTTTCATAATGCTATTTTGTTTGATTAATCAACGTAAAAGTAGGCTTCTTGTTGCATTTAGCCAAAGCCCGGTTGTTAAAGTTTTTTCTCCTGCGACCTAAAAATATATTACCGCTTATGCACTGAAATAAATACAAAATCAATCTACTTTTCAATCTACTGCTTTTCTCTCCCCTTGGGGGAGGATAGGAAGGGCCTACAGTGTGGCAATAACCGAAACACCACCCTGCACCACCTGATTCAGCGCTACATTTATTTTAGTACCCACAGGCAATAATAAATCTACCCGGCTGCCAAATTTAATAAAGCCCATTTCTTCGCTTTGGTTAACCTTTTGGCCCACCTGCAAATAATTTACAATGCGTTTTGCCAAGGCTCCGGCTATTTGTTTTGCCAGTATTTCGGTACCGCCTTTGCGGTATACAACAGAATGGCGTTCATTTTCGGTAGATGATTTGGGGTTCCAGGCCACCAGGTATTTTCCCTTATGATACTGGCTGTACACTACTTCACCAGCAACGGGGTTTAAATTTACATGCACATTAGCTGGACTCATAAAAATAGATACCTGCAGTACTTTACCTTTAAAATACTCCTCGTCAATGGTTTCTTCAATTACCACCACTTTACCATCGCAGGGGCTTACCACCAAATTATCGTTAACCGTAAGTGTGCGTTTAGGTATGCGGAAAAAAGAAATTAAAAACAACAGCAAACCCAGCGTGGCAACAAACACCACCCAGCACAAAGCAGGTAACGAAGCACTGAAAAAATAAAAAAATGCAAAATTGATGGCACCAAAAATTAATGTGCCAATAGCGATAGATTTATACCCTTCCCTGTGTATGGTCATGCTGTTGAGTTGAGTTGCAAATATAAGACTTGTGTTTGTACCCAGAAGCTCCAGCTTCCGGCCTTTTTTATTTGCAACTTGCTGCAAATGCTTGAAGCTGGAGCTTCAAGCTACAGCTACATAAACAGTTTTACATATACCCACACAACAGGTGCCGCAAAAAGCAGTGAGTCAAACCTGTCTAAAAAGCCGCCGTGGCCTGGCATAATGCTGCCGCTGTCTTTAACACCTGCCATGCGTTTTAATTTGCTTTCGAATAAATCACCCATTGTGCCAAAAATGGCGCAAAGGGCAGCAATGATGGCGGCATGGTTTATAGATAACAAGTTGGACAAATGAGCAATTAGTGAAATGACAACCACGCAAAGTATTGCCCCTCCAATTGTACCCTCCCAAGTTTTTTTGGGAGATATTTTAGAGAAAGGTGTTTTGCCGATGAGTGAGCCTACTATGTAGGCGAGTGTATCGTTAATCCAAATGGAGAGAACAACTGTACAAACTAAAACCTTTCCAAAATCGAGTGTTATAAGATTTTCTATTATAAAAAAGTGGGAGGTTCTTATGTTTAGCAACGCAGTAAAGGGCAGCGTTATATAAATAAAGCCACCAAACATCATCCATTTTATTTTTGGTTGGATTTGTTTATTTTGAATAATAAATATTACAAGGCAAATCATTAAAAAAATCCAGAACAGCCATTTAAATTTTAGGTTATAATCAAAAATTGGTTTGAGCAAAACATCTCCTCCAACACGATTTTGTCCGGCAACAAACATTAATACAAATCCTGTAAAAGCAAAAAACTGTTTTATAAAAACATCGGTAGTTCTATTATTTATTTTTTCAACCAATTTTAAGTATTCAATCCAGCAACCAAAATGTACAATAGAAAAAAGAATCAAAAAACTCCAAAAATTCCATAGTAATCCAACAAGCATTACCGCCACAAACACCACGGCGGTGAGTGAACGGGTTTTAAGGGTTTGCAGGTTTAATGCCATAATTTATTGCTGTGCTATTAAGGGTTCGTTACTAAAGGCCAGGTTTTCTTTCATGGCTATGCGGTTGCGGTTGGCTGCACTTACTTTAATAAGCAGCACAAACAAACCGTATAAAATAGCGCCGGTTATAAAAATACTCCAAACAGGTAATTTAAATTGTTGCTGGTTTACCACTGCTGCTTTACCCTGCAGGTTACTGTAAAACAATACCGACAAGGCTAAAAAATTATTTATAAAATGTGCTATAATGGTTACCCAAATATTTTTGGTGTAATAAAAAATCAGGCCCAAAGCAAGCCCCAAAATAATACGGCTTAAAAATAAATATATGGACAAGTGAATAAGGCTGAATAAAACGGATGTTATCACAATAGCAATAACAGGTTGCCGCAGCCATTTTGTTAAAAAATTTTGTATCACCCCCCTGAAAAGCAGCTCCTCAAACAGTGCCGGAAAAAATGCCACAATAAAAACAGCCACAATAAAATGATGCCAGCTTTTTAAATTACTCATGCTTTTTACAGCCTGCATATATAAGTCTTCCATCTCTTTGGCCATTGTATCCAGTACCGGTAAGTTAATCAGCAGCTTTTTGCTTATGTCTTCAAAAGGGCCAGCCATATAATTTGCAAACATCATTATTAAAAAGGCCAGCATAATTTGCGTTATATTAAAGTGCTTTGAAAAACCGGCCCACAGCATTTTTTTATAACAGATTAAAATAAACGCAACTGATGGTACAAAAAACATAAAAAAAGTGGAGCCTATTTGTGCCGCTTGTGCATAGCTGGTGTTTTCAGGTGTAAATAAAGCCTGCTGCATTGCTTCGGCCCTTGCCATGCCAGTTAAATTGGATTGGCCTAAAGCCATATTGCCAAAATAATTTTGCACAAATGATGCTAAAATAATCCCTCCACATACTACTCCCAGTAGTATTGCCAGCTGAGTCCAGTAATTATACCGCATTTGCTGCTGCACCATAACTTGCAATTATATGTTGTAAATTTGTGGCAAAAATAGGGTATTTAAAAGGGTCGGGGCGCTGTAAACAACCTGAACCTTGTATCAACAAGCGGCTTTATTGCTGATAGAAAAATAAAAGCTGACGGGCTGCCGGATTGCAGTGGAAAGCGAACGGAGTGAAGCTTGAAACGAAAAGCCGGAACAACTGTTTAGTATTGCTGTAAATGCTTACAGCCCATAAAAAATAAAACACAATTAAAACCCCCTTAGGGGTTGGGGTATTATGGTAAAGATTGGAGAACATATTGAACTGCCTGATTTTCCGCTGCTGCTGGCACCGATGGAAGATGTTAGCGACCCGCCGTTTAGGGCCGTGTGTAAAGACAATGGCGCTGATTTAATGTACAGCGAATTCATCAGCAGCGAAGGATTAATACGTGATGCTATTAAAAGTTTGCGCAAGCTTGATTTTAGTGAGGAGGAACGCCCCTTTGGTATTCAAATTTTTGGTGGTGATGAGGAAGCGCTGGGGCTGAGTGCTAAAATTTGTGAAACAGTAAAGCCGGATTTGGTAGATATAAATTTTGGCTGTCCGGTAAAAAAGGTGGCCATGAAAGGTGCTGGTGCAGGTGTATTGAAAGATATTGATTTAATGGTGCGGTTAACAAGTTCGGTGGTTAAATCCACCAGTTTGCCTGTTACTGTTAAAACACGTTTAGGCTGGGATGAAAACACCAAAAACATTGAAGAAGTGGCGGAGCGCCTGCAGGATATTGGCATTAAAGCATTGGCCATACATGGTAGAACAAGAACGCAAATGTATAAAGGCGAGGCTGACTGGACGCTGATTGGTAAAGTGAAAAATAATCCACGCATTACCATTCCCATTTTTGGTAATGGTGATATTGACAGCCCTGAAAAAGCGGTGGAATATAAAAACCGCTATGGGGTGGATGGCATTATGATTGGCCGTGCTGCTATTGGTTACCCCTGGATTTTTAACGAGATAAAACATTTTGTGGCCACTGGAAAACATTTGGCAGCACCAACAGTAGCTTCACGTGTGGCTGTTTGTAAAAAGCATTTACATAAAAGTTTTGAATGGAAGGGACCCAAAGTGGGTATTTATGAAATGCGCCGCCACTACACCAACTATTTAAAAGGTATGCCGGGTATTAAAGAATACCGTGGCAAATTAGTTACGCTGGAAACGGTTACAGAAATTGAGGCAGTGCTGGATGAAATTATGTTGAAGTATCATGATTATACTTTTGAAAAAACTGCGATTGAGCTGGTGAATTATCATGAAAATTGCCCGCTGGATTAACACGGCCGGGGCGCTACAAGCGACCTGAACGTATTGCCCTAATGGCGATCGGGGTGCTATAAGCAACCCGAGCAACAACATAACATAATGCAATTAGTAAAATAAATTAAAGTCAAGCGCCGAAAGTATTTCGACAAAAATAAAAAATTCATGCACCTTATTGCCGGAGAATATTATCACATTTACAACAGAGGCAATAACCGTCAGCCAATTTTCTTTAGCAATGACAATTATATTTTTTTCATTGCTAAAATCAGAAAGCAATTGGCGCCTGTTGCCGACATCATTTGTTATTGCTTAATGCCAAATCATTTTCATCTTATTATTAAAGCAACCGACAAAAGTGTTGCCGAAAGGAATTCTTTTGGCGGCAAAGCCATGCAGGAATTTGCTTACAGGGTTGGAGTATTGCTAAGCAGTTATTCGCAGGCTATTAATAAACAACGTAAAACAACAGGCTCATTATTTCAGCAAAAGACTAAAGCAAAACTATTAAGTGAACAGGTGGCTAACAAAAAAGTAAATTACTTAGAAAGCTGTTTCTTTTACATTCACAACAATCCTTTAAGAAGCAAATTGGTTACAGACTTAAAAGATTGGGCCTTTTCTTCATGGCCCGATTATGCAGGAATAAGAAATGGAACGCTTTGTAACAAGCATGATTTTTTCGACACTACTGGACTAATTGAAAAAGACGTATTCAATCAGCAGCTTCAAAATAATCCACTGGAAATGGTTGAAAAATTCTATTAGCAGCTTTCATTTTATAGGGTTCAGGTCGCTTTATGCGCCCCGACCCATTTTACTGGTAAATTCCTGCAATCCTCTTGTGTAAATTTTTCCTCTTGCCTCGGCAAAATAATCTGCAGCTAATCCAATTACAGCTATTATAGCCAAAGCAAGTCCAAGGCCTTTCCAAAAAGTTTGGTTGGCATTATTCCGGAAGTAAAAAAACAACCCCAGGCCAGTTATAGCTAAAATAATTTCTACCCAACGGTAAACGACAAAGCTCTTCATTACCGTTTGCATACGGGGCAGTTCTTTTGTTTTTAATTCCTGCGGATTCATATCGTATGCATAAGTATTGCGTATGCGGTCTGGATCGCTGCGTTTGTAAACAGTAAAACCTACTATACCCATCATCAATCCAACCAGTATTAATGGAATAGCAGCGCCCTTGTAAAAATTTGTTTTTAAAGCAAAAAAGAAAACAATTGCTGTTGCAATGGCTGCAATACCAATAGATAAAAACAGCAGGCTTTCGCTTTTTTCTCCTGCAAAATATTTTTCAATATCAGCTTTATTAAACATAACAGTATTTACTTTTTTATTGCAGTAATCACTTCATCGCTTAAGGGAGAAACAGAGGGGTCAAAATAATTTACTAGCTCTCCTTTTGTGTTTACAAGATACTTAGAAAAATTCCATGTGGGTTGTTTTTCGTTCCAGCCGTTTTGTGTTGCATCACTCAGCCATTTAAAAACAGCGTTTTGTACGTTGCCTTTTATCACACTGCTTTTTTTCATTAAGGGAAAAGTTACACCAAAATTCAGTTTGCAAAACTGTGCTATTTCTTCATCGGTTCCTTTTTCCTGCTCTTTAAAATCGTTTGCAGGAAAACCGAGTATAGTAAGTGAATCTCCATATTGTTCATGCAGTTTTTGCAAATCATCATACTGGTTGGTGTAGCCGCAGTTACTGGCAGTATTAACCAGTAATACTTTTTTGCCTTTCAGTTGTGCAAAATCAAAAGCAGTGCCCTTGCTTAAAGTATCTTTTAAAGTGTAAAAATCAACTGCAGGCGTCTTGTTTGGGTTTTCAAGTTTTGCAGAGTTGGTGCCGGTTAGCTTAGTAAACCACATAAATACAGGGTAAACTGCTTTCAAAAATTTTTGTCTGTTGGTCATATTTACAGAGTTTCTGTTTACAATTTGTACGTAGGCAATAAAAGCAACTGCCAGCATGGTCAAAACAATGAGAAAGCGTTTTAGTTTATAATATCGTTTTGTATTTTTAACCATTTTCAATTATTCATTAATCAATTATCCATTACCTTATCACCCATTTAAACAATTTTAGTTTGCCCTTAAATGGCGGGTATTTTATTGCAGGGTCAAACCAGGTGGGTGTTTTCATTACTGCTTTTTTATGGCTGAATGCATCAAAACTATGCTTGCCGTGGTAATTGCCTGTTCCGCTAAAACCCCTGCCACCAAAAGGCAGGTGGTGGTTGGTAAGGTGCCAGCTGGCATTGTTTATACAGCCGCCGCCAAAGGCCACACTGCTCAACCAGTCATTTTCTTTTGCTTTACTTTCAGTAAAAAGATAAAAGGCCAAAGGGTTTTTATTTTTTTCAATAATTGCCAGCGCTTCCTGTTTAGTATTAAATGAAATAATGGGCAGCAGCGGGCCAAATATTTCTTCCTGCATTATTGGAGCATTTATATCCGCATTATCAATAAGTGTGGGCTCAATAAACAGTTGTGCTTTATCTGTACGGCCGCCATATACAACAGTTGCCTGCTGCAAATAATTTACCAACCGGTTAAATTGTTTTTCATTTATAATTTTTCCGTAGTTGTAACTGTTTTCTGCCTGTGCGCCAAAAAACTGCTGCAGTGTATTTTTTAAAGCAGTTACCAGTGCTTCTTTTTTGTTTTCATGTACCAGCACATAATCTGGTGCTACACACATTTGTCCGGCATTACTAAAAGCAGCAATAGCAATACGCCTTGCAGCCACTTTAATATTAGCATCACTCTCCACTATACAGGGGCTTTTTCCGCCAAGCTCAAGCGTAACAGGCACCAGCTTTTCTGCAGCCATTTTATAAATTATTTTTCCTACAGCGGTGCTGCCGGTATAAAATACATGGTCAAAACTAAAATGGTTCATCATAGCTGGCACTACTTCTGCACCATCACCTTCAGTAAATAAAATATACTCTGGTGCAAATATTTCTTCAACCATTTTTTTAATAACGGCAGCCGTGGCAGGCGCAAATTCACTTGCTTTCAACACACAGCAATTACCAGCAGCTATAGCACCAACCATTGGGGTAAGCAATAATTGTAATGGATAATTCCATGGCCCAATAATAAGCACTACGCCCAAGGGCTCTTTAATTACATAGCTTTTGGAAGGAAGGTTAACCAGGTTTGTCGGCACTAAATCAGGCATCATCCAGCGCTTAAAATTTTTAAGTGTGGCGTTTATTTCGCTTAATAAAAATCCGGTTTCGGTTACCCAGCTTTCTTCAGGGCTTTTCTTTAAATCGGTATGTAAAGCAGTGTGCAGTGCTGTTTCATGTTTAAGCAAAGCGTTTTTTAATTTTTGTAATTGTTCCTTTCTAAAAGCGTAAGTTTTGGTAACACCACTATTAAAATAATTACGCATTTCCTGCAGTTGATTTATATCTGCCATTACAACTAAATTTGCCGTAAGGTAATAAAAAAGCCCCCAAGCCCCCTGAATCCCCCAAAGGGGGACTTACGAAGTTTATAATACTTTTAAAGAAAACTATAATTTTCAAAAGATTGAATTAAGAAAAATATGACTGACGAACAATATATGCAGCAGGCCCTTAACCAAGCACAAAAAGCGTTTGATGCCGGAGAAGTGCCCGTTGGTGCCATTGTGGTTATGAATAATAAAATTATTGCCCGTGCCCACAACCAAGTGGAGTTGTTAAACGATAGCACGGCCCATGCAGAAATACTGGCACTAACCACCGCCTATAATTTTTTAGGCAGTAAATACTTGCCCGAAGCCACATTGTATGTAACCCTGGAGCCTTGCCTTATGTGCAGTGGTGCTTTGTACTGGAGCAAGATTGGGAAAATTGTTTTTGGAGCCGATGATGAAAAAAACAGCTACCGGAGAAGTACGGGGGTTAACAACCCGTTTCATCCAAAAACCGAGATTATGGGAGGAATTTTAAAAGAGGAATGTGCACAGTTAATGAAGGATTTTTTTAAGGCAAGACGATAGTTATTGTACCAGCATCTTTGTCTTTATCATTTTGCCTTTTTGCTTTAAAATTACATAATGTACACCCGCAGGCAGGGCAAACATAATTACCACAGTTTCTTTACCATTGGTAAGCAGCCTCTCTTCGCTGCGTTCCACCCGGCCAGCCATATTTATAATTTGCAATTGCACCAGCCCGGGCTCAAAACCGTTTAACTGCAACTCAGCTTTATTTTTTGTGGGGTTTGGGTATAATAGTACAGCAGCTTTTTCTTTAACGGCCGCATATGCAGTTTTTACAGGGCTTGTGGCAGCAGCAGCACTATCGCTTTGCGCCATACAGGCAAAATTTCCCAATAGCGCAAACGCCATCAGCATAAAAAACTTCATGTAAGATAAATTTAGGGACCTCATTAACGTAACTTTGTGCTATCATATTATAAACAGAATTATAAAATTTAGAAACTATGGCATTTACACTACCGGCTCTGCCTTATGCACACGAAGCATTAGAGCCACATATTGACACTACAACCATGCAAATACACTATGGTAAACACCATCAGGCTTATGTTGATAATTTAAACAAAGCTATTGCTGGTACGGAGCATGAAAGCAAAACAATTGAAGAATTAGTTAAGAACGCTGGCGCTATTTCTCCAGCAGTACGTAACAACGGAGGCGGCCACTGGAACCATACTTTTTTTTGGGAAAGCCTTGCACCAAATGCAGGCGGCTTACCAACCGGAAAGTTAGCAGATGCTATTACAGCAGCTTTTGGCAGTTTTGATGCGTTTAAAGAAAAATTTGCTGCAGCTGGCATGACCCGTTTTGGAAGCGGCTGGGCATGGCTTATTGTTAGAGACGGCAAACTTGAAGTATCATCTACTCCTAACCAGGATAATCCTTTAATGGAAATTGCAGATGTAAAAGGTACACCCGTTTTAGGTTGCGATGTATGGGAGCATGCTTACTACTTAAAATACCAAAACCGCAGGGCTGATTATTTAGCCGCTTTTTGGGCAGTGGTTAACTGGGCTAAAGTGGCCGAAAGATTTGAAGCGGCGTAAACTTCCGGTACTTTTACGTGATTTTACTAATAACAACACCAAACTACAACATTTAACCGTTGTAGTTTTTTTATTAGTATATATGTAGTTTAATATGCGTTGCTGCACAAAAATTTCTTTGATGACCTATGGAAAAATTTGAACCCATTATTGAAAAGTACATCAGTATAGGCATTAGTACAGATAATATTGAATACGCCGTAACCTCGGTAAAAGAAGGTGCTAAAAGAGCACATATTATTGAAAACCTAACCTCCGATTACCGGGGCATGAACATTTTTCAAAGCATGGATTTGCTAGACGAATTGTTTGAAGCCAACGGTGGAGAATTTAAAAAAGAAAACAGAGGCGGATACCTTTATGGAGCCTTGTTTTTATTAATTGGCTTAAGTTGTACTTTTTATATTTGTTATGTATTGCTGTTTGGTGGTGTTATAATAAGGCCAGTATTGGTTGGGGGCGGAGCCATTATTGGTACAATCACAGGGCTTTCTTTTATTTTTAAGTCGCTTGGAGGCAATTACCGTGACGAGGATGAGCCATTTAAAGATTAACAGCCAAGTTGTTATTTCTTCTTTTTCCAGCAATCATTAAAATGATCGTCTACCATGCCTACGGCCTGCATGTATGCATAGCATATTGTAGAGCCAACAAATTTAAA